>JANWVJ010000209.1 GCA_025056895.1 Thermoflexales bacterium | reverse complement strand
TTACATCAGCGCACCGCACTTGATCCGGCTGTTCCGCCGGCACACGGGCACAACCCCGGCGCGCTACTGGTGGCAATTGCGATTGGAGCGCGGCGTAGAGTTGCTACGTGAAACCGGCCTGTCCATCACTGAGATTGCACAACGCACCGGCTTCCGCAGCTCCTTTCACTTTTCACGTCTGGTCAAGCAGCGCTATCGGCTCTCCCCACGCGCCCTGCGCAAGCAAGCTTGGAGATAGCTAGTGCATCCGCCAACGATCAATCGTGTCTTGGCGCAGCAATATGCCGAAGCCGGGTTGATCGGGCAAGTACATGAACCCATCTCGTATGGTGGGTTGCTGCACCGGCAAGTCATACCACATCGGGTCGCGCTGATAGTTGGGGAAAATCTCCACGTGTAAGCCGTTCGGAACGGCAGCCAACAGGTGCAGGGCAATTTGCGGTTCTTCGTGATGCGCCATCTTGACGCCGAAGGCATGGGCCATGGCAGCGATACGCCGCCACTCGGTAACGCCGGCAGCAATCGTTACATCGACGTTCAGAATGTCCACCGCGCCGCGCACGATCAAATCGCGGCAGCCGTGACGCGAAATTTCGCCTTGGCCGGCGTTGACTGGAATGCCCACCGTTCGCACACGGGCGTTGCCCTCGATCTGGTCATGCCATCGCACCGGCTCTTCCAGCCAGGCCAGGTCGAGGTCACGCACACCACGCGCAAACTGCACAGCCTGCTCTACTGTCCAGGCTTGATTGGCGTCAACGCACAGGTGAAAGTTTGGGCCGGCTGCCCTGCGCGCCGCGCGTGTCCGTTCGATGTCTTCCTCAACCGACAGATGACCGACTTTCAGCTTCATCCCGAAGATGCCTTGCTGCTTGTAGTATTCAACTTCGCTTTGCAAATCGGCCAGGGTTTTGCCGGCCATGACATAGCCGCCGATTGCTAAGACCGGCACACGCTCGCGATAGCCGCCCAGGAGCTTATAGACCGGTTGCTTGAGCGCCCTACCCAGCGCGTCCCAACAGGCGTTGTCCACCGCTGCAATGGCCTGCGTTTCCACACAGTGCTTTGCCAGGTCAAGGGCGTGGATACCGCGATTGTTCAAGTCAATGCGGGTAAACCACATGCGCTCCCAGTTTTTTTCCACATCACGCACGTCCTGACCGACCAACAGCGGGCAATAGATTTCATTCACGATGCGGCACACGTCGAGCTGATACTGATCCTCATCCCCACCAAATATTTCGCCGACAACGCCGTTGTCCAGGACGACACGGACGACAATGGTGTTGCGGGTCGTGATCTTATACGTACCGCCTTGGAAAACATCTTCCAGTTTGCGGACGAGCGGAATCGCTTCGATGGATTGGATACGCATGAGAAGCTCCGAGAATGGTGTTGAGCAGATAGACA
Organism: Thermoflexales bacterium; assembly: GCA_025056895.1. Classification (GTDB taxonomy): domain Bacteria; phylum Chloroflexota; class Anaerolineae; order J036; family Brachytrichaceae; genus Roseilinea. Next base: position 2,831 of record JANWVJ010000209.1, on the reverse strand, counting down.
AAGTACAGGACGTGAAGACAGGGTTATGACTTTTGCTCTTCTTCGGGGCGCACTTTGAGCGTGAGGCCATCCACGCCGACAACACGCACACGCCGGCCTGCTGCAATTGGTCCGCTGTCACTCTCAGCAGACCACGTCTCGCCGGCCAGTTGTACCGTGCCGCGCGGGTTTAACGCTTGGCGCACCTCGGCCGCTTGACCGACCAGAGCTGTCACCGAGTCAACAGCGACAGGACGACGACGCGCGCGCAACACAAGAAAGACCAGCGCCAGAAAAGCAGAGCCGATCGCAATCGACATAGTGATCACAAAAGGCACCGAGACTTGAAAGTACGGCAAGGAACCGGGTGAGTTGAACAAGATCAGGACGCCGATCACCAATGAAATCACCGCGCCTACACTGAGCAAACCAACGCCGGTTTGCAGATCAACCAGGAATAAGATCACCGCCAAGGCGATGAAGATCATGCCAAACCAGTTGACCGGCAGCACCCCCAGTCCATAGAACGCCAAAGCAAGACAAATGACGCCGACCAAGCCCGGCAAGCCGATACCAGGAGTGGAGAGTTCGGCCAGGATGGCTTGAACACCGATAAACAGCAAAAGGAAAATGATGTTGGGATTGGTCAATAGGTTCAGTAATGTTTCGACGAAGCTCATCTCAAGCGGGAGCACGGCGAGATCACCTGTGCGAAGGAGCACGTCGCGCTCTTGCACCTTGACCGTTCGACCATCCAACTGATCCAGCAAATCGGATACGTCGCCGGCGATGATGTCGATGAGACCGACAGCTTTGGCTTCTTCAGCAGTGACGGCTTTGGCTTCTTCGATCGTTGCTTCGGCCAACGCCACGGCATCTGGGCCGCGATCAGCAGCCAGGGTACGCGCCTGCGCTTTCAATACATTTTTGACTTTGGCCTCCATCGTTTCACCGATATCCTGCCCTTCACCGCCGACCGGGCTGGCAGCGCCGATGGTTGTTTGGGGCGCCATCGCGTTCGCATGGCCGGCCAGCGTGATCAGCGTGCCGGCGCTGCCGGCCACCGCACCGCGCGGCGCAACGTACACGATGACCGGCACACGGCTCTCCAGGATGGCATTGACGATCTTCTCCATCAAGTCAATTGCACCACCCGGCGTGTTAAGCTGTAATACGATGATCTCGCTGCCCTGCGCGGCTGCTGTATCCACGCCGCGCTGGATATAGTTCACCATGGCCGGCGTGAGCGGCCCCTCAGCGGTCAGAACGAGGGCATGTCGGCCAAGCTGCGCACTTTGGGCTTGGCTGCTGTGCGGCAACACTAGCAGCGCAACCAAGCTCAGCCAGACGGCGAATGTCGTTGTCAAGACTCGGATTATTCTCATTACACGACCCTCATCGGGCGAACCGATCGTTTTACCGGCGCCCGCTCAACTGCCGATGGTATCTCTCGTCACGTCGTTGCCAGTATATCCTTTGCTCCACGCTGCCTCTCGGCGCCGCTTGACCAAGTCGCACTACACTTACACCCATCTCGACAACTACGGATAGCACATATCACTATGTCAGACCATGCCGTTTGGCTCAGCCATTCTCTGCAACGCATTTATCCCAACACGCCGGCGTCAGAGACGCGACGGCTGTCGTTGACCGTGGCGCGCAACGAGCGATTTTCTTTCCAGGCCTGTGTGCGGAACTTGGGCGCCGATGTTCTCAACCTACACATCACCGTTGAGGGTGCGGATGATTTTGGGTTGCTGGTACGGCGAGTAGGATATGTTCCGGTCGCTCATCTCAACACCGATACGCCGCCCGATGAACAAGATGGTGGCTATGCACCGGCGTTCGTCCCCGACCCACTCTACGCCGAACAGCACGCTCAGCTCGGCCCGCTTGAAAGTTGCGCTTTCTGGATCACGCTTTATACGCCGCCCGATATTGCGCCTGGCCGGCGTGAAGTGCGCGTTGTCTTCACGGTGAACGCACAACAGCCTGAAGTCCTGCCGGTCGATATTGATGTACGCCCCGTACAAATCAAGCCACGCCGCGACTTTCCGGTGACTCACTGGTTCTACGCCGACGCGCTGTGCGATTGGTATCGGGTGGAGCCATTCGAGGAAAAGTTTTGGGACGTGGTGAAACCATACATGCAGAATCTGGCCGATCACGGCGTGGATTGTCAGCATACGCCCCTCTTCACACCGGCGACCGACGGCGTGAAGCGCCCTACCCAGTTGCTCGGCATCAGCGAACCGGTGCCGGGAAGCTACTACTTCGACTTCAGCAACGTGCGGCGCTGGGTCAAGCTGGCGCGCGCCTGCGGGGCGCGCTTTTTCGAGTGGCCGCACTTCTTCACGCAATGGGGGGCCAAACACGCCATCCGCGTTTATCGTAACAGCCGCAATCCAAACTCGCTGCTGTGGCCGCCCGACACCGGGGCGACATCTGACAAGTACCGCAATTTCCTATCGCAGTTTCTCCCGCAGTTTCATGTGTTCTTGACGCACGAGAATCTGTTGGATGTATCTGTTTTCCACGTGTCTGATGAACCGAGCGCCGAACACCTCGATCACTACCGTCAAGCGCGCCGGCTGTTGGCTGAGTTGGCGCCGTGGATGCACGTTTCTGACGCCCTCAGCCATGTTGACTACGCACGGGAAGGATTGGTTGACCACCCGATTTCAATGACCTCGACGGCGCGTGCCTTCCGCGAGGCCGGCATTCCGCACTGGGTGTATTACTGTTGCAGTCCGCGTGGCCGTTACGCACAGCGACTGATAGACACGCCCTTGCCCAAAATTCGCATGAACGGCTGGTTGTTTTACAAACTGGGCGCCCAGGGCTTCTTACAC
>JANWVJ010000208.1:4007-4241 GCA_025056895.1 Thermoflexales bacterium | reverse complement strand
GCGCGCCGCCGTCCATTGCGCGCGTGCCATGCCATTCGTCGTCGTAGTAGCTTTGGGGGCGATACCAGCGCACAGTGGCGTTGCCCAGCAACAGCCGGCCCATCCGTCCCGATTCCACCAGACGCTTGAGGCCCTGCATGGGTGGGTTGTAGCGGTTTTGCAGCACAACGGTCAGGGTCACGCCGGCTCTGTGGCAAGCGTCGATCAGCGCGTCGGCGTCGCTTAAAGATAACG
>JANWVJ010000208.1:0-3997 GCA_025056895.1 Thermoflexales bacterium | reverse complement strand
TGTGTTGGGCAGCTTCGATTCCCATTTGGGCGTGCAAGCCGCTCGGCGTGCAAATGCACACGGCGTCGATGTCTTTGCGTTCGAGCACATGCCGGTAATCGGTGTGGGCCTGGGCGCCAAACTCTTTAGCCAGATGGATCGCCCGCGACTCGACAACGTCCACAACAGCAACCAGCTTGGCCTCTTCGTGCAAATCGAGGAGAGATTGAGCGTGGCGCGGCGCAATGCGCCCGCAGCCAATGATGGCAAAGCGGATGGGTGGTGTCATGCGCCGCGATTATACCGGCGCACTTCGTGCTTCAATGCTGACCGGTATACGTTCATCGTACGTATAGCCATCTCCTCAGCAGTGAACAGGCTGGCTGTCTGCCGTGCGGCTTCTTGCCAGCGCGCCCGCATGACTTCGTCTAGACTCAATACGGTGAGCAAAGCGTCGCGCAGCGCGGAGGTGTCCGCCGGCGGCACAAGTAGCCCATTCTCGCCATGCCGAATGACCTCTGGTACGCCGCCGACGCGCGTGGCAACCACCGGCAGGCCGGCTGCCAGCGCCTCGATCACCGACAGCGGCAGTCCTTCGCCCAGCGACGGCAGCGCGAACACATTGCTGCCGGCCAGCAGGCGCGGCGCATCCGTGCGAAAGCCCAGGAGGTGCAAGCGATCCCGCACGTTCAGCGCGCCGGCCAGTTGCTCCAGAGCGGCCTGCTCATCCGGCGCGCCGGCAAACACGAAGTGAACGTTCGGAAAGCGCCGGATCACTTCGGGCATCGCTTCGATCAAATAGCAGTGTCCCTTGTTCGGGGCCAGCCGCGCCAGCGTCAGCACGATTTGGTCATTCGGCGCAATCCCCAGTTCGGTGCGCAGGTCGGCGCGGGCCTGCGCGATGAATGCGGCGTCAAATACCGGCAAATCCACGCCGTTGTGGATGACTTCGATGCGAGCGGGGTGAATGCCGTACAACTGGGTCAGCGCCTCGGCGTTGTCGCGCGAGACGGCGATGATCCGGGTTGCCCCGCGCCGCGACAGTCGGAACAGCGCCGGCAAAATCGGCTTGAGCGCACGCAGCACGCGAATATCGTCCAGCGCAGACACACGGTGTTCCACGCAGATCAGCGGGGCCGGCAGGCCGGACAAGGCAAAGCCGAATGCAATTCCCAGCCGGCTGCCGGGATGATTCGAGTTGAGATGAATAACATCATGCGCGCGCGCCAGCCCGCGCAGGGCCGGCATCCCCCTCGTCCACTGCGCCGGCCGGTGCAGCGGCAGCGGGCGCGTTTCGGCGATCGCGCTCAGCCGTTCGGTGAACGCGCGCAGGTTCGGGTGGTCAGGCAATGCGATGGTGAACTGAACGCGGCCCTGCAGGGCGCGCGCCAGGTGCTCCACGTAGAGTTCCGCCCCGCCCACTTCGCGGGCGGTGATGACCAACAAGACGCGCATGACTCGCTCAGCCTGGCCGGCATCTTACAAAGACGCGATAACCCAGGGCAGTCCATCCCAGCCGCGAGGCGGCGTGATCGAGCACGTGCCAAACACGTGGCGGATTGGTCAAGCGCGCGAATTTGTACAGGAATTCCAGCGCATACGGAAACGTTTCCCGGCAAGCGCGGCGGGTGACGCACAGGCCGGTGCGCTTGAACAAAGCCAACACCTCTCGCTGCGAAAACACCGTGTCAATCGGCTGTTCGGTGCGTAAGGGATGTTCGTGCGGCAGAAAGCCGCGCAAAGCGCGAATGTGCGGGGCGAGCGCTGCCGCCGGCCAAGAGAACGGCAACCACGCTGCGCCGTTTGGGAAGGTAATGATGAATTCACCGCCGGCGCGCAACAGGGGCTTGAGATGACATATGGCCTCCTCTGGTGCCTTCAAATGCTCGATCACCTCGGTCAGGATGACCAGATCAAATGAAGACGGTGGAAGATCAGGCGCGTTCGCCAAGCTGCCTTGAACGATGTATGCCTCTCGGCCAAGCCGTTCGCGCGCGCTGCGCACGTTTTCGGCTGACATTTCCAGCCCATACAACTCGGCATTCGGATTGCGTCGGCGCAGTTCGGCCAATAGGTAACCGGGGCCACAACCGGCGTCGAGCACGCGCTTGCCGTTCACATCTCCGATGAACTCGGCCACGGCGGGGTAGAAATACGAACGCATCGACAGCTCGCCGCGAAAGGCGTCGTAGCGAGCCGTAATTTCTGCATCCGTCAGGTCATGACCGACCTTGATCATGAGCGCGCCTCCTGCATTAGCCGCAGCATCGTCTGCGCGCGCTGTTGCCAGGTGTGGCTGCTCAACACCCGGCTGCGCGCGGCCTGCGCGATACGCTGCCGCTCGTCGTCGTGGCCCAGATAGTAGCGAATCTTGTCCAGCATCTCTTCCTGCGTGTCGAAGCAGACGATCTCTTTGCCTTCTTCGAAGAATTCATTCACGCTGGGCACACGCTGGAGCAACTGGAACACGCCGCAAGCAGCCAACTCGAAGGCGCGCAGATTCAGGCCGCGATCCAGCTCGCCGGCTTGATGGTCAACGTGAAAATTCAGCCCGATCTTGGCCGCGCATAAGGCTTTCACCTGTTCTTCGCCCCAAATCTGTCCTTGCCAGACGCGCAGGATCGGGCTGCCAACGAAGTGCTCACGATAGCCGCCCCATACCTTGATGTCCACGCCGTGGGTGATGGCATATTCGATCATTTGGCGGCGCGCCTGATGGAAGCGGCTGCTCAACCCGCCGATGAAGCACACGTCACTGCCATAGCGCGCGCGCTCGGCCTCGGTCAGTGCGAGGGGGCGGTGCACATCGGGGTCAATGCCGATCGGCACATACTCGATCCGCCCGACGGCGCCGGCAGCACGCAGGCCGGCCTCCAGGTTGGCCGGCTGGAAGATCAGGTCGAAGTAGGGCAGATTGACTCGGTCGCGCGCCAGCATCGTCTGCGCCGGCAAGCCGCACCATTCGACTAGCAGCCGACCCTGCTGCTTCAACGTGCGCAGGGTGGATTCCCAGATGCTGCTTCCCAGCGGAATGAACACAACATCTGGATTGAAGCGCTCAATGCGGCGCAAGATGCTCTGTTGTAACAGCCACACATCTAGCCTGGTTCCCCACAGTAGGGCGCGCGCGAGTTTGGCGGCCGGCAACGGCAATGCTGCCCGCCGATCTTGGGGCAACAGAGCGCTGCTGCGCATGTCTACCGTCACTTGGCAGCCCAGCTTTTCAAACTCACGCTTCCAACTGTAGAGCGTGTGCTGTGTGCGCAGCAGGTGGGCGTTGAACGCGCCACCATGCGCCCGCCAGCTCTGGTAGGCGGATTCGTAATAGCCGCGATCAACTTTGTAATACAGGTAAATCTTCACGACGGTGCTCCAACATGCGCAGCCAAATCTCCGCCGCGCTCCAACGCCAAATCGAGGCGTTAGCCGTTTTATCTCTGCTCCAGGCGTCGTGCGCCAGCGTGGCGCGCACGGTTGGCATGTCTAGCCAAGGCTCCAAACGAGGTTGGTCGTTGAACAGCGCCTGCAAACGCGGGCGCAGCGCGCGCAGCCAGGCGCCTTCCGGCGTGACGAAGCCTTTCTTGTCGCGCCGCCAAACAATTTCCGCCGGCAGCACCCCTTCCAGGGCGCGGCGCAGCGTGTATTTCGACCAGCCGGCGTGCAGGCGATGCACAGCCGGCAGTTGGCTGACATATTCGGCCAGCCGCACATCGAGGAACGGCGTGCGCGCCTCGATCGAGAAGGCCATCGAATTGCGATCCTCGGCGCGCAGTAGGCGCGGCAAGTTCCAGATCGCCAGTTGCGCCAAGTAGCGCGGCAGATTGGTTCGCGTCTCGGCGCCGAGCGCGTCGTCATGCCGCTGAACGGCGCGTTGGGCGACTTCCGGTCTTAGCCCCAACATGCGCGCGCGGCGCAAGGCTTGCAGACGGCGCTGCACGGCAGCCGGCAATTGATACGCCAAAGTGCGTTGCAACACCTCGGCAGCGCTGCGGCTGCCCACGCGCTGCACGGCAGCCAG
>JANWVJ010000207.1 GCA_025056895.1 Thermoflexales bacterium | reverse complement strand
GGCCTAGAGTTCGTGACGCGCAAAGTGACGCACGCGGCGGCGCGCATCAAGCTGGGCTTACAAGACAAAGTCAAACTGGGCAACCTCGATGCGCGGCGCGACTGGGGCTTCGCCGGCGACTACGTGCGCGGCATGTGGCTGATGTTGCAACAAGATCAGCCCGACGACTACGTGCTCGCCACCGGCGAGACGCACTCGGTGCGCGAGCTGTGCGAAACGGCGTTCGGCTATCTCGGCCTGGATTGGCAATGCCACGTTGAGATCGACCCGAAGCACTACCGGCCGGCAGAAGTCGATTTGCTGATCGGCGACGCCGGCAAAGCGCGACGCAAACTGGGTTGGGAACCCGAAGTGCGCTTCAAGCAACTGATCGAGATGATGGTCGAAGCCGACCTACAAGCCCTCAAGCGTGAGATGAGAGCATAGCACTCTATCAAGGAGTTAAGACATCATGAGCGACATTCGATTCGGAACCGACGGTTGGCGTGGGCGCATTGCTGACGACTACACCTTCACCAACGTGCGGCGCTGCGCTCAAGGCTACGCGCGCTACATCCTGGAGCGCGCGGCAGAGACGGCACACTCGAACCCTGCCGGCAAAGAGAAGACGGTTGTGATCGGGCATGACAAGCGTTTCCAATCCGAGGACTTTGCCGCTGCCGCAGCCGAAGTGCTGGCCGCCCACGGCATCAAAGTGTGGCTGACCAACGGGGCAACTCCGACGCCGGTGATCGCCTATGCCGTGCTGGACAAGCGCGCCATGGGCGCCATCAACATCACCGCCAGCCACAACCCACCCCAAGACAACGGATTCAAAGTGCGCGGCAGCACCGGCGGAGCCATCGACCCAGACGGGTTAAAGCGCATCGAATCTCTCATCCCGCCTGCGTCGGATGTCAAGAGCCTGAGCTATGACCGCGCCGTTTCGCAAGGGTTGATCGAAAAGTTCGACCCCGCCCCGCCGTACCTTGCCAACCTGGCCAGGCTGGTGGACGTGCAGCCGATCCGCGAGGCCGGCTTGAAGATCGTTGTGGATGCCATGTGGGGCAACGGGGCCGGCTGGCTCACCCGCATTCTGGGCGGCGGCAAGACCGAGATCATTGAGATTCACAACACACGCAATCCCATCTTCCCTGAAATGAAGCGTCCTGAACCGATCCCGCCGAATATCGATGTCGGCTTGGCCACAACCCAACAACTCGGCGCAAGCTGTTGCTGCATCACCGACGGCGACGCCGACCGATGCGGGTTTGGCGATGAGCACGGCAAGTTCGTCGATCAATTGCGCGTGTTTGCCTTGTTGGCGTTGTACTTGCTGGAGGTGCGCGGCGAGCGCGGACCGATTGTTAAAACGCTGAGCACGACTTCCATGCTTGAACAGCTCGGCCAACTGTACGGCGTGCCGGTGCACGAAACCGGCGTCGGCTTCAAATACGTCGCCCCTAAGATGACCGAAACCAACGCGCTGATCGGCGGCGAAGAGAGCGGCGGATACGCCTTTCGCGGTCACGTGCCGGAACGCGATGGCATTTTGGCGAACCTGTACTTGCTCGACTTCATGGTTCGCACCGGTCGCACGCCCTCTCAACTGGTGGGCTTGCTGTTCAGCAAAGTCGGGCCGCACTACTACGACCGCATCGATACGATGTGCACGCCGGCCCAACGCGACCAAGTGCGCGCCACGCTCAGCGCCGCGCAGCCGGACAGAATAGGCGGATTGCGCGTGACCGGCAAGAACATGACCGACGGCTTCAAGTTCATCCTCGAAGACGGCGGCTTCATGCTGGTGCGCCTGAGCGGCACAGAACCGATCGTGCGGGTGTACACCGAAACCACCCACGAAGAACTGGTGCAGGCCATTCTGCACGACGGGGTACGCTTGGCCGGCCTGGGCGACGCAGCCGACGACGATGAGTAGATGCTGTTCGACACGCATTGTCACCTCGACGCCGGCGCATTCGACGGTGATCGCGCCGCCGTGTGGGCGCGCGCCCAACACGCCGGCGTCGAACGGTTGGTGAACCCGGCTTACGATCTGCCCAGTTGTCGGCGCGCGATCAGCTTGGCCGAGCAACACCCTAACATTTACGCAGCCGTCGGCATCCATCCCAACGACTGCGCGACATTCGAAAGCGACCTGCCGGCGCTGCGCGCGCTGATCCGCCATCCCAAAGTCGTCGCCATCGGAGAGATCGGGCTGGACTACCACTGGCAGCGCACCACGCCGGCGCAACAAGCCGCTGCGTTTGCCGCTCAAATCGAGCTGGCGCGCGAGTTCAACTTGCCGATCATCGTGCATTGCCGCGACGCATACGACGATGCACTGACCCTGCTGGAGACGCATGCCCAAGGGCTGTCGGTCGTGCTGCACGCTTTCGCCGGGAACTTGGAACACGCCCAACGCGCTCTACGCCAAGGTTGGTTGATCGGCATCGGTGGGCCGCTCACCTATCGTAAAGCAGACAGTCTGCGCGAGATTGCTGCGGCGATGCCACTGGATCACGTGCTGCTGGAAACCGACTCGCCCTACTTACCGCCCCATCCACATCGGGGCCGGCGCAACGAGCCGGCCTACGTGGCGCTGGTAGCTGAGAGACTATCTCAGCTTCGCAGCGTATCATTGGCGCGCGTCGCGGACGAAACGACATCTGCCGCGCTTAGGTTCTTTAAGTTGTAGAGCGAGTGAATCACATATGGATACTCTTTCTGGGCTGGCACGCGAAGTCACGGCCGGCCAATCCAATCGAATGGAGTCAACACACGGGATGGAAGCTGCCTCCGGCTCGACGCGCAACGGCCCGCACCGGGCGATCGACCTGATCCAACCGCAAATGGCGCAAGTGGAAGCTACGCTGCTGAACTTGCCCGATCTTCAACCGGTCGAATTACGCCAGGCGGTTGAAGCCATCGTCAAAAGCGGCGGCAAGCGCATTCGACCTACCGTGACCCTGCTGGTCGCCGGCCTGCTGAACAATTTGCACAACGAACGCATTATTCACCTGGCCAGCGCCGTTGAAATGCTACACACGGCCACATTAGTGCACGATGACTTGATCGACGGCTCGTTGATGCGGCGCGGTGCATCGACGCTCAACGCGCGCTGGACGCCGGCGGCTACTGTGCTCACCGGCGACTACTTGTTCGCCACCGCTGCCAGCCTGGCCGCCCAAACCAACAGCGTGCGAGTGATGAGCATCTTCGCCGAAACGTTGAGCGTAATCGTGGCTGGCGAACTCCAGCAACAGTTCACCGACTGGGCCAAACGCAGCACCCGCGACGACTACTATCGCCGCATTTACGCCAAGACCGCTTCGATGTTCGTCCTGGCCACAACGGCTGCCGGCGTGCTCAGCAATGCCGACGAAGCGCAAATGGCCGCCTTGCTGGACTACGGACGCGATCTGGGCATGGCGTTCCAGATCATGGATGATATTCTGGATTTCACCGGCGAACAGGCCGCCGTCGGCAAGCCGGTCGGCAGCGACCTCCGACGCGGTCTGATCACCCTGCCCACCATCTGCTACATCGAATCTCACGAGCGCGATGCGCAGATTGAATGCGCCTTGCGCGGCGAATGCGACCCGCAAACCTACGATGCGCTGGTGCAGCACATCAGAACATCAGGCGCAGTAGAGACGGCGCTGGCCGAAGCGCAGAAAATTGCAGCCAGCGCCAAGCGCGCCTTGGCCGATTTTCCAGACAACGCCTATCGCGCCACCTTGGTCGAGTTGGTGGATTACACCGTGCAGCGAAACAAATAAGCTTCTCACCGGCCGATGCGCCGGATTTGCATCGGATTGAACGGTGGGCAGATAGCGAGCACGCTGGCGCGCCGCGTTCGTCCCTCATCATGCTGGACATCATCATCGTGAACTGGAACGTGTGCGGTATGTTGCGTGCGTGTCTGCGCTCTGTGCAACGCCACCCGGCCAGCCGGCACACGCAGCGCATCATCGTCGTCGATAACGGCTCGACCGACGGCAGCCTGGCCATGCTGCGCGATGAATTTCCCTCGGTGCATGTAATAGCCAACGAACGCAACGCGGGATATGGGGGCGGCAACAATGTGGGACTGGCATACGCTAAAGACCTACCGGCAGCAGGTCGAACGCGCTATGCGTTGATCTTGAACCCAGACACAGAAGTGACCGCCGGCGCGTTAGATGCTTTGTTGGATTTCGCCGAGGACAACCCCGATGTGGGCATCGTCGGCCCACAACTGCGCTACGCCGATGGCAGCGTG
>JANWVJ010000206.1 GCA_025056895.1 Thermoflexales bacterium | reverse complement strand
AGCTGAGATGTCCGATGCATCTGGAAGCGGCTCTCAATAGCACGCTTTGCTCGGCGGACTCGACGATAGTAGGCGGCGCTCTGGAGTGATGTGACAGGGCGCCGCTTTCTATTTGGGGGTTGTTGCACTACCGGTCGCTCAGTAAACCTTAAGATTGGCCTTACCTCATGTTGTATCATCTAGGCGCAGACAAATTCGATGACGATCGCGACAAGGCGTCGTTGTCAGAGCGGAAGGAGTGTAAGCTGTGGCAGACAAACTTCAGCGATTTACTCAGCGAGCGAGACGGGTGTTAACCCTGGCACAAGAAGAAGCTGAGCGCCTGGCACACAACTACATCGGAACCGAGCATTTGCTTCTTGGCCTGGTAAAGGAAGAAAATGGCGTTGCTGGCCGCGTCTTGCGCGACTTGGGCGCCAAGCCCGACCGGGTCACAGAGATGGTGGAGCGCATGACCGGCGCTGGGCGACGTTCGTCCGGCGGCAAGCTCGATCTAACTCCACGCACCAAGCAAGTGATCGAGTTCGCTGTCGATGAGGCGCGCAAGTTGGGCCACAGCTACATCGGTACCGAGCATCTGCTTCTCGGCTTGATCCGGCAGGGCGACGGTGTGGCGATTGATGTGCTGCGCCAGCTTGGCCTGACGCCTGATCGCATTCGCCGTGAGACATTGCGCGCTGTGCAACAGGAACAGCCGGAAAGCGGCAAGCCCCAGCCTATCCCAGCCATCATTCGCAAGGAGCGACCTAAGACTCCTGCCCTGGATCAGCTCGCCACCGATCTCACTGCGTTGGCCGAACAGGGCAAGCTTGACCCCGTGATCGGCCGCCAAACAGAGATTGAGCGTGTTATTCAAATCCTCTCCCGACGTACCAAGAACAACCCCGCTCTGATCGGAGAACCCGGTGTAGGCAAAACGGCGATCGTTGAGGGGCTGGCCCAACGCATCATCGAAGGTCAAACGCCCGAACCGTTGCTCAACAAGCGCGTGATGCAACTGGACGTTGGGTCGCTGGTTGCCGGCACCATGTATCGCGGCCAATTTGAGGAGCGCCTGAAGAAAGTCATTGAAGAGGTCAAGACCAGCGACACTATCCTGTTCATTGACGAGCTGCACATGTTGGTGGGCGCCGGCTCGACCGGCAGCAGCGTGGATGCCGCCAACATCCTCAAGCCGGCCCTGGCCCGTGGCGAGCTGCAATGCATTGGCGCAACCACGCTTAACGAATACCGCAAGTATGTGGAGAGCGACGCCGCACTGGAACGTCGCTTCCAGCCGGTCTATGTCGAAGAGCCAACGCCCGACATGGCCACCGAGATTTTGTTCGGCATCCGCTCCGCCTACGAAGCGCATCACAAGCTGCGCATTTCCGACGAAGCCGTGCGCGCTGCGGTTGCACTATCGTCGCGTTACGTGCCCGACCGCTTCTTGCCCGACAAGGCGATTGACCTGATCGATGAAACGGCGGCTCGCGTGCGGATGTACAAGTCCCCGCAATCCGTTAATTTGCAGAAAGCGTTCCGTGACTTGCGTGAAGTGCAGAAAGCGCGCGCCCTGGCCATGGAGCAAGCCCGTTACGACGAAGCCGCCGCACTGCGCGAGCGAGAGCGCCAGTCGATTGAGCAGATCGAAGCCCTGCGCGCCAATTTCGACCCGAACACCGAAGGGCCGGTTGTAGGCGCGGAGGACATTGCCGAGGTGGTGTCGATGTGGACCGGCATTCCGGCTACCCGCATCGCCAGCAAGGAAAGTGAGCGGCTGGTGAACCTAGAGAAACACTTGCACGAGCGCATCGTCGGCCAAGATGAAGCCATCAGTGTGATCAGCAAAGCAGTGCGCCGCTCGCGCGTCGGATTGAAGGACCCCAAGCGCCCAATGGGTTCATTTATCTTCCTCGGGCCGACCGGCGTGGGCAAGACGGAATTGACCAAAGCGCTGGCCGAATTTCTCTTTGGCAGCGAAGATGCGCTCTTGGTGCTCGATATGAGCGAGTTTATGGAGCGCCATACCGTCAGCCGGCTGGTCGGGGCGCCGCCAGGCTATGTGGGGTATGAGGATGCCGGTCAGTTGACCGAGACCGTGCGCCGCCGTCCGTATACCATCATCGTCTTCGACGAAATCGAGAAGGCTCACCCTGAAGTCTTCAACATGCTGTTGCAAATCATGGAAGAAGGGCGCCTAAGCGACGCGCGCGGCCACAAAGTCGATTTCCGCAACACCTGCATCATCATGACCAGCAACGTCGGCGCCGAGATGATCAAGCGCGAAGCCAAGCTCGGCTTTGCCGTCGCGAAAGAAGAAGCTAAAGACGCCGAGCGCCAATTCGCCGAGATCAAAGACAAGTTGATGAATCAGCTCAAACGCCTGTTCCGACCAGAGTTTCTGAACCGCGTGGACGCCACTGTTGTCTTTCGTCCCCTCACGCGCGAAGACATTGCACAAATTGTCACGCTAGAGTTGAACAAGGTGCAAAAGCGCCTGGCCGATCACAACGTGCGCCTCGAGGTAACCGAAGCCGCCAAAGCTTATCTGGCCGAGAAGGGCTATGATCCTGAGTACGGCGCGCGCCCGCTCCGCCGTGTGATCCAGTCGGAGATCGAAGATGTTTTGTCCGATGGATTGTTGTCGGGCCGTTTCCGCGACAACTGCAAAATCCTGATCGGGTTGCAGGACAACAAACTAGACTTCGTAGTTGTCGAGGAGTTGCATGGCTCGGCAGACAATGTGCAGATCACGCCGGTAACTGTGGAAAGCGGCGGCGACGATGAGCGCGGAGCCGGCAGTCGTCCTGACGCCCCCCTGTTCCAAGCGGTCTCGTAGAAGCCGGACGCATCGTTTTATCCAACCGTGCTCACGCGCCCCGGAAACGGGGCGCGTCCATTTGCAGTAGGCGCCCGGTTCCTCGCCGGCGCATGGTTCGCCGTTCGGCCCACTCACACCAACAACGCGAAAGGCCGCTCGATCAGGTTCTTCACCCGTTGCAGGAAGCGGGCAGCCGGCGCGCCGTCCACCACGCGGTGGTCGAACGTCAGACTGAGCGTCATCATGTGCCGGATCACGACCTGCTCGCCGTGCGCAACCGGCTTTGGCAGGATACGCCCTACGCCCAGGATGGCTGCTTCGGGCAAGTTCAATATCGGCGTGAAGGCATCCACTTCGTACATGCCCAGATTGGTGATGGTGAACGTTCCGCCGCTGATCTCAGCCGGTTCAAGACGACCTGCCTGAGCGCGGGCAATCAGATCACTCAGCGCGTGGTGAATATGCGCCAGCGATTTTGTGCCGCAGTCCCGCACTACCGGCACATATAGTCCGCGTTCGGTATCCACAGCCAGGCCGATATGAATCTCGTCGTGTAATACGATGCGCGGCGCGCCGGCAGATTCGTCCCAACTGGCATTCATGTACGGATGCTCCTTTAGGGCGCGTGCGGTGATTGCTACCAGTAGGGCGTTGTAGGACATCTTCTCCCCAAGCTCCATGCTGAGCTGTTCGCGCGCGCTCACCAGGCTGGTGGCGTCAGCCTCGGTGTTCAGCGTCACGTGCGGTGCGGTGCGGGCGTTTTCGGCCAGCCGCTGTGCGGTGACCCGCCGCGCCGGCGACAGGTTGACAACGTGCGCCGGCGCGCGCTCAACCGGCTTGATGGTCGGCTCGATAGGGGGATGCGCCGTGCGATGTTGTGCCGCTCGCTCTACGTCTTCGCGGGTGATGCAGCCGGCCGGGCCGGTGCCCTTCACAGCGGTCAGATCGACTCCCAGTTCTGCGGCAACGCGCCGAGCCACTGGCGTGGCGCGCGCCGACTGTGATTCGGCTGCCTCTCTTGCATGCCAGGCAGCCAGCACATCGCGCGCTACAATCACTCCTCCTTCTGCTGTACCCGTCACCGCATGTAGATCGATTCCCTTTTCGCGCGCCAGCGTGCGTGCGCGCGGAGAAGCGGCGATCCGGTTGGCGTTTTGAACGTCGGGCTTGACGTGCGTGCCGGAGGGTTGAGAACGGGCGCTCGACGGTTGATCGAGCTTGTCTGACCCGTGTCTAGATTGGGACGCCTGTGTCCTGTGTTCTGCCGGCTGCTGCCCATGTTCTGGCGTCGTTGGGCCGATCACTGCCACCGGCGTTAGGCACGGAATGGGTTGACCGACAGGGGCCAAGATAGCCGTCAGGACACCTTCCACCGGCGATTCGAACTCCAGCGTCGATTTCTCGGTCTCGAAGGTGAACAACGGTTCGCCTTTGCGAATCGTA
>JANWVJ010000205.1 GCA_025056895.1 Thermoflexales bacterium | reverse complement strand
AGGATCGGCCGGCCAGCCGAAATTGCCGGTGAAACCGGCGCCGCCATCCAGCTCGAAGTCGCGCAGGGTAATGTTCCGGCGTGGCGATCCGCTCTGGGTGCCCAAGATCCACAGGCCCGCGCCACGCACTACGCTGCCATTAATGACCGAATACTCGCTGCGGGTGCGCAACCGCGTGCCGCCCCTGCTGCCGTCCATGCCTGCGCCCCACAACGTGATGTTATCGGCATTGATGATTACCGCCGCAACCGGGTAGGTGCGCAGATCGGCCGGCGCTAGGTGATACGTGCCCGGTGGCAGGCAAATTGTGCCGCCGCCTGCCCTACCAACTTCGGCGATGGCCCGGTTAATTGTCACAGTATTGGCAGCGATTGTTGCCGCATCATCCCTGCCGGGCGTGAAGGGTCCAAACTCGCTCACCGCTCTGGCGCCGGCCGAAGCCATACAGCTTTGCGAAGGTAGGGGGGTGGGCGTTGGCGTTGGTGCGGCTGAAGCGCCACTGCCACGGATGATCAGCGGTAGAAACACTGCCAGTTGTGATGTAGCGACTGCCGAAGATGAGTTTTGGATCCAGCCGCCATTGCCATAAGTGATGACCTGCGGTGCAGCCAGAACTGCTGCCAGCAAACCTCCAAATGCAAACGCGACAAACACGTGCTTGAACATGACGATCTCCGCGCTAATCACTGACCGAGCACGCGCAGCTCGGCTACGAAAAAGCTCTCGTCTGCAGTCTTGGCTGCGCGGATGTAGCGATACATCCCGCTGTTCGCCACCTCAGCCTCGAACACCACTTCGTGCGGTAGAGCCGCACTGCCTTGCGCTGCCAGCACAACAAATGTCGCAAAGGTTGGGTCGTTCGATGCGCGAATCTCGAAGTTGCGCCGGGCCGCCGGGTCGTCCAGATAGGCTCGCGTATACAACTCGATGTAGCGGATGCGCGCTGGCGCACCAAGGTCTATCTGCAACCAGGGCCGACGGTCGCCCACTGCCGGCGCCCAACCAATCCAGCTATACGTGATCCCATCGAACGCCTTGGCTGGCGCGTAGATGTCGTTGCCCTGCGGATCGCGCTCCGGATAGACAGACGAGGCCGAAGGTATGCCGGTCGCTGCCAGATTGGGATAGCCCTTTGCGCCTTGGCTCAGATCGAGCGATAGCGCCGTCGGCGAACCGTAGCCGTCGCGGAACGTCCGCGCGCGCAGCCTGACCGGCTGCGTCACACGGATCGGACCAGTGTAGCGCGCCGAGGTCGGTCCCGGCTCCGTGCCATCCAGCGTGTAGCGGATCTCGGCGTTCGGATCGGGCGATGTCAAATCTACGTCAATCGCATCCACGAAGGCTTCCTGACGCACTGAGGTTGTCGGCGCCCACAGGTAGGGGAAGCCAGCGATCGTGCCCGGACCAGCGCGCCAGGCTGGCTCACCGCGCTCGAACGCGCCGACATCGCGCCCTGCGCCGATGAACGTCGAACGGACACCAATGGCCGGGTCGCTCCGGTCAATCACCGGGCTGCTGCCTGGCGGCTGGAAGGCTTCGCTCCCAGTCGTCGGCAGTGCCGGATCAGCGTTGAGGTTGTTCACAAACTGCAGGTTGTAGGTCGTCGGGTCGGCGGGCGCATCGCCGATGGCAACGTTCAGACCAATATCGCGGTAGACGTTATTGCGCACCTGCACGTCGCGCGGCGCAGTGGCGCTCTCGTATGCAACGACGAGCTGGCGACTCGATGCCGGGTTTGCCGCCGAGCCGACGATGACGTTGTTGGCGATCAACCAGTTGCGCGAGCCGTTATTTTTGCCCAGCGTGACGAGGTAACTCTGCCCGCCGCCGGGTCCGAGATAGACCGTGTTGCTGAACACGCGCAGGTTCTCGACGCGGCCCTTCAGCCCGATAAAGCGCATGCTGATGTTCTCGACCACGTTGTTGAACACGGTCAAGTCGCGGATGCGCGTGCTCTGGTCGCCATAGTTCTGGAGCGCCGTCCACGTATTGCGAAACCAGTTGTGATCCACCACCATCTTGTCTGTGCCGACTTCCATGCTATAGGTCCCGTTTTTCATGTCGAACAGGTTGTGATGCACATGCAAGGTGAATGGTACGGCGTCGTAACGCGGCTCGTTGCCGCCCATCAGCGAGAGCGTCTGGCGAAAGCGGCTGTGCGCAATCTCCACCTGCTCGGCATAGCCGCCGTGAATTTCGATGTCGAAGTTGTTCGGTCCCGGACCGCGCCATGATTGGAACGGGTGCAGGTCGAGGTCGAGGTTGTGAAAGCGCACACGCGACAGGTTGGCAGCTTTGATGCCGTAGCCGCGCAGGTCGGTGGTCTTGATCGTGATGAACCCGAAGAACGAATCGCGCACATCATGCAAGCCTAGGTTGCCCACGCTGCCGCCATCGGGGAACTGCGGGCTGGTGTTGGGCGGCCACTCATAGCCCGAGTTCTCGATGTAAAGGTTCTGCACGTCCACCGCCGAGGCGCTGCGCACGCTGATGCCGGTGTAGCGGAAGTCGAACACGCTCAGGTCGCGCAGGGTAACGGTCTGGGCGTTGATGATGCGCAGCGCGCCGTTGGCACGGTTAGCGTTGCCGACGAACGCGATGCCGTCCACGGTAACGTTCTGGACGTCCTTCGCCAGGATGACATAGCCAGCATCATTGTCAGCCACGCCGTCGCCTCGAAAGTCCCAACTGGCTGGAGCGTGGACAATGGTACGTGATGGGCCGGTAAATCCATTCCCCATTATCCGCACACCTGAGCGAAGCACACATTGCGCCGTTTCGCGGAACTCGCCGGCAATCAGGCGAATGGTGAAGCCGGCTTGGGCACGCGCGCAGGCATAGGCTAATGTACGCAGGGGAGCTTCAACCGAGCCGCGCGCCGGATCGTCGCGGCCATTGGGTGCAACCCAGAGCACGTTTGCAGTTGGCGGAGGGAGCGGGGGTGGCAGGTTGCTGCCGTTGATGATCAATGGCAACAACACCATATTGCTCGTGGCTGTTGCCGAGGAGGCGGCTTGGGCTTGGCCGCTATGACTCTCTATGGCGATATACGGCGCGACGAAGGTGACAACCGAAACACTTGCCAGCACGAACGCTATAACCGCCTTATTGAGCATAATCCCTCTTTTTATTGACGGGCACGCGCAGCTTGGTCACAACGAAGCTTGTGCTAGCAGTTTCGGCTGCACACAGGCAACGATCTGTTTAGCGACCTTGAACACAGCTCCATCACACGAAGCTGTTCTCCCTGCGTAGCTCACGAACCTAAACTTAGCTGCCACGACCGAGCACCGTGAGGAGTTGGCTGGAGGGGTTGGTTGGGCGTGCGTTTCGGCCAGCGTTCTCTCCTACGCCAAGATTGCACTGTTCCCATGAAGAGGCGACCAAATCTCTATCGCTTAGAGAATTCTGCCTGCAAAGAGGATGATTTGTTCTCAAATATGCCTGTATGATTTGGATAGTAATGTAAGGTGGCGATAGAGACTATAGCCAGATAGTACTACTTCTTGCGCCGCCAAGATTGAGCGGCCAATCGCACTATATCTGTTCGCGCCATTCGACTGCCGGAGTCAAGTTCATAGCCGCGGATCCACCGGCTCACTTTCGAGCGCAAGGACGCCGAAGACACACTCATGGACGCGCCGGAGCGGTTTCCGCCTGACAAACCGATCGAGACCTTCAATGCCCAGCGCGAATTCTCGGAGAGCAAGAGACCGCTTCGCGGCCAGCGCGCGTACGCGCAGACGTTCGATATGCTCAGGAAGCGTATACTCCATCCGTAGATGATCCCGTAGATATTCAGGCCCGCGGCACTTCAAAGCAGGCTGCACAATCCCACGCCAGCCATAAGCGACGAAATCCATCGGCTTGACGACCATCCTTCGCCGCCGCGCCCGGTCAGCTCGTCTCACCAGCGAACGCTGGCAGCCTCTGATATGGCACCTGTCATATCGACAACGTGGTGCGATGTCGCCATCAGCAGCGGATCGCCGGTACCGCATAGCTTCGCGAGGATCGCTATGTGCCACGCGTGGCTCCGGTCGATGTGAATCTTTCCCTCACTGGCAAGGAGATGGAATGGCGCGACCCGGAGATTCAATCGCGGCCACAGTCCAGCAGTATCTGCGGTATGCCGCGACGTATTTCTCGGCAAGCTCGGCGCACGCCTGAGTACGATCCATGAGCGAACCGACGTCGGCACCGCGAATTGCTGCACGTTCCAGCAATGCAAGCGCCTAGCGCAAGGCTAGTCAACGCTTTTCGCAACGAAGAAGTGCGGCAGTGTAACTGCCGCACTCC
>JANWVJ010000204.1 GCA_025056895.1 Thermoflexales bacterium | reverse complement strand
ATGCGTTTCTCGCCACGCGATGACATCGGCGACGTGCCGCTGGGTCACGACGGGCCGAAGTCATCAACGCTGGTATGGGAAGTCAACGGCGCAAAGAAACTGGAACTGGAGATTGTGGTCAAACCAGGCCCGGGCACCTACTCGGCCTGTCCAGCCGGCGACCTCAACTCAGTTCGCGCTGCCGGCTTCACGCCGGGTCAGCGCGTGCCGCTCAGTGTGCCGAGCGGCTCATTCCCGTTCACGATCGAGGGCAACGGGTACTACGAATTCATCATCCACGTGGTCAAGGCAGATAACAGTACGACGTTCATCCCCCGTGCCGTGATCGTCGGTTGCTACAAGCAGAGTTGAGTGCGTGATTGACGTTGAATTACATGCCCACACCCGCTTCTCGGCCGACAGCTTGAACCGCCTGTCCGATGTGATCGGCATTTGCCGAAAAGTTGGGCTTCAGCGGATTGCCATCACCGATCACAATGAGATCGAAGGCGCCTTACGCGCGCGAGAGATGGCGCCCGATTTAATCATCGTCGGCGAAGAGGTGATGACCACGCAAGGCGAATTGCTGTGCTTGTTTATCGAGGAGCGCATTCCGCCCGGCCTGACCCCCGAAGCGGCGATCGCCCGTGTGCGCGAGCAAGGAGGACTGGTGGGCGCTTCCCACCCGTTCGATTACCCGCAGCGGGCCGGCCTGGGACCGGACAACGTGATCCGCTTGCGCAACCAGTTGGACTTTCTCGAAACGTACAACGCGCGCACACGCGACCCACGCGCCAACGAACGAGCCAATGCGCTGGCGTTGGCGCTGGGCTTGCCCCGCATTGTAGGCAGCGATGCACACACCTTGGCCGAGATCGGGCGTTGTCGCGTGCGCATGCCCGATTTCAACACCCCTCAAGCGTTTTTGGCCGGCTTACACCAGGCCGAACTGATCACCCGCACCAGTTCCTGGATGGTTCACGTCGGTTCACGGCTGGCCGATATTGCCCACAGACTTGGGCTAGATCGGGAGGGCGCATAGGGCCGGTTTGCTGGAGGCCGGAGGCAGGCTGACAACACCTTTCCCTTACCGCGCGCCGCAACTTGTTTGGGCCGATGGTGTTTGCTATTTCGTCAACAACGATCTTCCCTTCTCAACAGTATATCTCAACACAATCGGAGCTGAGTTTTGGCAGATCACAAACTGGATGTGGAATTGCCCGCTCTACACCGCAACGGTGGCTTTTCTGACGGCCATCGGCGCGTCGTGATTACAGGGATGGGCTTGGTCAGTCCGCTTGGGAACGACCTGGCTTCGAGCTGGGAGGCTTTGTTGCAAGCCAAGTCTGGTTGTGCTCCCATCACGCTGTATGACCGCAACCAGACAGAAGTACAGATTGCCTGCGAAGTGAAGAACTTCGATCCGGCTGCCCATTTCGGGCCGCGCGATGCGCGCCGGCTTGATCGCTGCGCGCAGTTTGCATTGGTGGCAACCAGAGAAGCTTTGCAAGACGCCTGTCTATCAATCAACGAGGACAACACCTACGAGGTAGGGATTGTGCTGGGCAGTGGCATTGGCGGCATTTCGACTCTGACAGCCGAACACGCCGTTATGCTGCACAAGGGGGCGAAGCGGGTCAGCCCGTTTGCCGTGCCGATGATGTTGCCCGATACCGCCACTGGCCAAGTGGCCATGCAATTTGGGATTCGCGGCCCAAACTACTGCGTGGTGTCGGCGTGCGCCAGCGCCACAAACGCCATTGGCGAAGCGTTTGAGCTGCTGCGCGCCGGCCGTGCCCAAGCCGTGATCACCGGCGGAACAGAAGCGCCCATCAACCCGTTTTCCATCGCTGCCTTCAACAACATGGGCGCGCTTTCGACGTACAACGACGACCCGGAGGGCGCCAGCCGGCCGTTTGACGCCACCCGCAACGGCTTCGTGTGCGGCGAAGGAGCCGGCATTTTGGTGCTGGAAACATTGGAGCATGCCCAGGCGCGTGGAGCGCGCATTTATGCCGAAGTGCTTGGATATGGCGTAACAGCCGACGCCTATCACATTACTGCCCCAGATGTTAAAGGCCCCGCTGTAGCCATGCGCGCCGCAATTGCCCAAGCCGGCATTGCTCCCGCTCAGATTGACTATCTCAACGCGCACGGAACGAGCACACCGCTGAACGATTCGAACGAGACGCGCGCCATCAAAATTGCACTCGGCGAGGCGGCCTATGACATCCACATTAGCTCAACTAAATCGATGACCGGCCATCTGTTGGGCGCCGCCGGCGCGCTGGAGGCGATCATCTGCGTCAAGTCCATCCTGGAAGGCGTTGTCTTGCCTACGATCAATTACCACCACCCTGACCCAGAATGTGACTTGAACTACACACCGAATTCAGTTGTGCGCAAGCCGGTGCATATCGCCATGTCAAACTCATTTGGCTTTGGCGGCCACAACGGCTGTTTGATCATCGGCCGATACACCGGCTGAGCGGCTTGCCTTCTTTCGACGATGAGATACGCCCATATCACCGGCTGGGGCAAATACTTGCCAGAGCGCGTGGTAACGAATGACGACCTGGCAAGGCTGGTGGACACGTCGGACAATTGGATTCGCGAGCGCACCGGCATTGCCACGCGCAGGATTGCCGGCCGGCGCGATACGAATGCCAGCCTGGCTGTGGCAGCCGCCGTTGATGCATTGGATGTCGCCGGCCTGAGCGGCGCCCAACTCGACTTGATCATCGTCGCCACGTCCACCCCCGATCACGTTTTCCCCGCCACAGCATGCGCCGTGCAGGATGCACTTGGCGCAACGCGCGCCGGCGCATTCGACCTGAGCGCTGCGTGCTCTGGGTTCATCTACGCGCTGGGTATGGCTGCTGACAGCATTCGCGCCGGCACCAGCCAGCATGTCCTAGTGATCGGCAGCGAGGTGATGTCGCGCATCGTGGACTGGACAGATCGAAACACATGCGTGCTGTTCGGCGACGGCGCGGGCGCGGTGGTGCTCAGCGCCAGCACCCAGCCCGGCGGCGTGCTGAGCACCGTTCTGCGCGCTGATGGATCAGGCGGGGATTTGCTGATGGTATGCGAGCGCGCAGCGGTCAAACAAACGAATGGAGTTTCGGGAGCCTCCGAGATGAATGGCCGCGCACCGGTTGGCCGAGAAGACACCTCTTCCGCACCAACCACCGCCGATGTGCCGCGCGGCGGCCGACAGGAGATAACGCAGGTGGAAACGCCGACGTTGCTGGATTTGCCGACCACCCACCAAACGATTTTGATGAACGGCCGCGAAGTGTTTCGCTTTGCCACGCGCGCCATTGACCGCGCCACACGCGAAGTGATGCATCGGGCCGGTTGGCTGCCCGAACACATCGACTTAATCGTGCCCCATCAGGCCAACATTCGCATCATCGAATCGGCTTCCAAATCACTGGGGATCCCGGTCGAACGGTTCTACAGCAACATCGATCGCTATGGCAACACCAGCGCCGCGTCGATTCCGATTGCCCTGTGCGAAGCAATTGAAGAAGGCCGGCTGAGGCAAAACGACCGCCTAGTGCTCGTGGGATTTGGCAGCGGCTTGACATGGGCCGCGTCGGCTGTGCAATGGGGACCGCCTCCATCGATGAACCCTCGTCAGCGACTGGTCAACCGCGTGCGCTACGGGTTGGCTGGCGTTCGCTCACGCGCCCGCCGCGTGCTGCGTCATCTTGAAACCAAAATGTTCGGCACACCGGACAACGGCGCACCTACCATTAGGCTGGTTTCCTCGGCCCCACCGAACAAAGAAGCCGAATCTTCTCCCTCAGCCCGCCCGCGCTAATCCCAATCTAATGATGACCGATATAATGCCGGACTATGCCAACCTACCAATACGCATGCCCGGATTGTGGCTATCAATTTGAACGACGACAAAAATTTACCGACGATCCGATCAAGCGTTGCCCGGAGTGCGGCCGGCGCCACGTTTACCGGCTCGTGAGCCAAGTGGCCGTTACCTTCAAGGGATCGGGTTGGTACATTACCGATAGCCGATCCAATAACGGCAAGTCGGGCGATGCAAAAGCGGTCAAGCCGATGGAGCCAAAAGAGCAAGAGCACAAATCGGCGAGCAACGGCAGCGAAAGCAAAGCCGGCGAGTCCAAGCCAAGCAAGGTAGCCGAAGCAGCCGATTAACTGCCGAACTCTTTTGAAGTCGTTGGCTTTCACGACCTGCTTTTACAGACGAACCGGCGCGCCGGCCGTGTTCGGCTTCTTTTTTGCCCTCCGATCAAAGAAGCGCCTCAGTCGAACACGTTGGTGTTTGGCTACGGGCCGGCACAATCCCCTAGCCGCCTGTGAGCCGCTCGCCGATCCAAGGAGTGTCTAAACCTAAAGATGCCGGATGGGGATCGTATCGCTGAGAGTTGGTTCGCGACGACAGAACACA
>JANWVJ010000203.1 GCA_025056895.1 Thermoflexales bacterium | reverse complement strand
TCTTCAATGACGCCGGCTTCCTGCGGCGGTCCAGCGTGTGGCAGAAGCGCGTATGTTAACGAGTGCTGTCCGATGTCTGCCAGCGGATCGGGTGAGGTGGGCGCACGTAACAGGGATAGCCGCATCACGTTGCCATGCGTGGCGTAGCCGTATTTGCAATCATTCAGCAGTGCCACCCCAAAATCGGGCTCGGACAAGTCCGCCCACCTGTGCGCACATACTTCGAAGCGCGCCATGTCCCACGACGTATTGAAGTGAGTGGGACGTTGCAGGTGTCCGAATTGAATCTCATACGTCGCGTTCGGCGCGCGTACGGCTAACGGGAATTCAACTTTCAGGAATACTTCGCGTTCATGCCAGTCGATCTGTGTGTGGAAATCCAGCCGCCCTGAAGTGGCCGAAAGGAAGACCGTTTGCTTCAGCGTACTCTTGTCCGACAGGGCAAACTCGAACGTGACAGCGCCGCGCAAAGGTCCGTGCTCGATCACGTTCACAGACGTGCATGTGATGCTGTCCTCATAGCGTTTCTCCAGGTGGAACACGTCCACATCCCACGCATCCCAGTTGAGCGGCTTGTCGTCGAACAGCACAAAGTGATTGCCAGGCCGGCCTGCTTCGATTGATTCGCGCTGTGCGCGCTTGTCGAACAAGCTGAGCAAATGGCCGGCGCGGTCAAATGTGGCCCGCACCAAGCCGTTCTCCAGCACGATGGTGTCTTTGGATTCGCCAACAGTCACCGGTGCATCGACGGCGCCGCTCGGTGCACCGATGCTGTATCCCATGGCCGGCGCGCTTACTACTCCCAACCATCGACCGTTTGCGGCGCGCTGTGCGCCGATAAATCCGTCGGGTAGTTCTACAACCTCGCTGCGCGGCGCGCTCAACGTGTTCACGACAAGCACTGAATGCCCCGCTTCTGTGCTCGGGGAGGCGCCGGGCGAACCGCTGACGGTGAGGGCTTGCACTGCCTGATCGCGTAACGTCGCGCCCTTGCTCAAAATCTCGGCGTAGTGGGCTGCCGAATCGACATACACCTGATTGATTGAGGAGCCGGGGATGATATCGTGAAACTGATTGAGCAACACCAGTTTCCACAGACGGTTGATCTCATCGGCAGGGTAACGCACCTTTGTTGAATCTGATGGAGTGGATTTGAAGCTGAGGGCGTGCACCACTGAGAACAAGAACTCGATATCGTGCAGCAAAAATTCGCTGCGCCGATTAGCCAGCTTGTTGCGGGCCTGGGTCGTGTATGTGCCGCGATGCAACTCAAAGTACAACTCGCCCGACCACACCAGCGGCTCTTTGATGTCTTGTTCACAACGCAGGAAGAAATCGGCCGGCGCGCGCGATTGCACGCGCGGCAGGCCGTCCACATCGGTCATCCGTTTGAGCTGCTCTAGCATGGCCAGGGTGGGGCCGCCGCCGCCATCGCCGAAGCCGTACAGCATGTAGCTTTCGTTGGCGCGCTCGTGGTCCTTGAACTCGCGCACGTTGCGCACAACTTCTTCCACGTTCATCATGGCATTGTAGGTGTCCGCCGGCGGGAAGTGCGTCAGCACACGGCTGCCGTCAATACCCTCCCAGATAAATGTACTGCTGATCGGCTTGTTGAACTGATTCCAGGACAGCTTTTGAGTCAGGAAGTATTTCATGCCGGCGCCGCGAATGATCTGGGGCAGCGCGCCGGAATAACCAAACACGTCTGGGTTCCAGAACTCAATGCAGCGTATGCCCAACTCGTGCATGAAGAAGCGCTGACCGAACAAAAACTGACGCACCAACGATTCGCCGTTGGGCAGGTTGCAATCCGGCTCGACCCATGTGCCGCCAACCGGGACAAATTGACCGGCTTTGGCTTTGGCCTTCATCTTCTCGTACAGGGCGGGGTGGTGTTCTTTCATCCATTCCCATTGCTGCGCTTGCGAGCAGCCGAAGATGTAAAACGGGTAATCTTCCATGTAGCGCAGAGCGGTGGAGAAGGTGCGGTAGCATTTGCGCTTCGTTTCGGCCAGCGGCCACAACCACGCTGTGTCAATGTGGGCGTGGCCAATTGCCGACAGGTTGTGTTGCCCGTCACCGTTGCGGGCTTTGAAGAACTCGGTAGCGATCTGGCGCGCCCTTGGCCAGGTAGAGCGGTCGTGCAAGTGGATGGTATTCGCCATAGCGTTTGCTGTCCACAGCGCCTGGCCGGCGCGCGGCGTATTGGCCGGCAGATGAACGGCCATATCGGCGATGATCACGTAGTCCGATAGCAAGTCCCAAGCCTCGCGGTCGAAAACGGCGATCTCAGCCTGTTGCAGCAGCCCCAGCAGCCGACTGCGCAGGTCGCCTTCATTCAGCGGCACGCCGAATAAACCGTTGCAGGCCATCTCGATGTACACTGTCATCGACTCGCCGCCGTGCGCAGCAGAAGTGAGGCGGTATTCCGATCGGATTGGCCCGCCCTCGCCAGCCGTTCCAGTCAACCCTTGCATCGGCTGGCCATCTTGCCATACGCAGGCCTCGGAGGTCGAGTCCCACAACAGATGCACTTCTTGTCCTTTCCATGCCGCAGGGATAGTGACATCCACCCTAAACCAGTGGGTTGACCACAATGGCCCAAACGTCTCGCCAATCTGAGCGGGACGATATGAGCCGCTCAGGGCCTCTTCATAGCTGATTCGACCCGGCGCGGAATAGACGCTCAGCGCAACCGGCGCACGATGCGAGTACACCAGGCCCTTCAAAGCGGCGATAAATGCCTGTACGCGACGGCGTGTGATCTCGACATGTTTCAACATAGCAGTTCTTCCTCAACCGAACAGGATGTTCAGCGCGCCGGCCCATTATCTTGCCGAGTGTGTCTTGCCGCAAACAGCTCGTTGGACGGAGTGTAAGAGAAGGTCAGGGAAAGATCAGGATATCCTGTCAATCCGATCGTGCAGGTTTAACTTGCTATACTGGTCTGACATGTTGAGGGTATATGACAGACACACACGCAACGACTCCGACGACAGATCATGAGACAGAAGTGCGTAGCCGGCGCGCACAGGAATGGGCAGAGTGGGCTGCTGAGCACTATCAAGACTTTGCTGCCCTAGAGCGTGAATGGCCTCACATAGCCGATGGCTTTGCCCAAGCAGCAGCGTCTGAAACACGGGACGATCAACTGGTGATCGATTACACCGTTGCGCTGATGAGTTGGTTTATGGTTAGACGAGACTGGGACACTGCGTTGATGTGGCTGAACGAAGCGGTTCACGCCTGCCAAGCGTTAGCAGACGACGAGATGCTGGCTGTCATGTATAACCGAGGCGGCCTGATCTATTGTTTGCGCGGCGTCTATTCAGAAGGATTCAACTGGTATAGCCGCGCCTTGCCCTTGTTTGAGAAACTGGGCGATCGCGCAGCCCTGGCAACTGTTGAGGGCAATCTGGGTTTGTTAGCAGTTGCGATGGGTGACCGAACTGCGGAGCAGCACTTGAAACGAGCCTCTCTCCTGAATATGCAACTGGGCAATCTCTCATCTGAGGCGCAGTTTGTAGAGCAGGTGTTGGTCACATTGTTGACGCGCGGTTGGGATGCCGCAGCAACGTTAGCAGCTATGCGCCTGCGCGCCATTGCCGAAGAAACTGACCGGTCATCCTAGCGCACTGAATGTTTTGTTCCACAAAGCGTTGTGCAGAGCGCCGGCCAGTGGCTAGCTGGTGGCATACTTGAACCTCGCCGATTTCGTTGGAGTTACGTTGAATGTTCAAGAAAATTTTGATTGCCAATCGCGGTGAGATTGCCGTGCGGATTATTCGCGCGTGTCATGAGTTGGGCATCGCCACGGTCGCCGTCTATTCTGACGTGGATCGCACAGCATTGCATGTGCGCTACGCAGACGAAGCCTATCCCATCGGGCCGGCGCCGGCGCGCGATTCTTACTTGCGTATTGATCGTTTGCTCAGCGTCGCCAAGCGCTCTGGCGCAGATGCCGTGCATCCTGGCTACGGCTTCTTGGCCGAGCGTGAAGACTTTGCCCAGGCGTGCGCCGACGAAGGCATCACGTTCATCGGCCCATCTCCCCATGCAATCAGCAAAATGGGAGATAAGGCTGTGGCCCGTGCAACGGCGCAAAAGGCCGGCGTAGCTGTCGTCCCCGGCACTGAGGGCGAAGCCGATCTGAGCGATGAGGAGTTGTTGGCTGCCGCGCCGAAGATTGGTTTTCCGCTTCTGATTAAGGCCAGTGCCGGCGGCGGCGGCAAGGGCCAACGTGAAGTCCGTAACCTGGAGGAGATGCCGGCCTTGCTGGCCAGCGCTCGCCGTGAGGCCGAGTCTTCATTTGGAGACGGATCGGTGTATCTTGAAAAGCTGGTCGAGGGCGCGCGGCACATTGAGTTTCAGTTGCTCGGAGACCACTATGGCAACATCATCCATGTGGGCGAACGCGAATGCTC
>JANWVJ010000202.1 GCA_025056895.1 Thermoflexales bacterium | reverse complement strand
GTGCGGCATCGCCAGACGCAACGCCGAAAGCCAGGAATCGGCGCTAAAGTACTTTCTGCTCGGCGCTTTCGCATCCGGCTTTGTCGCCTACGGCATTGCGCTCATGTACGGATCAACCGGCACATTAGAGCTGAACGCAATTGCGCAGTCGATTGCTCATAAGCAATACAGCGATGCGGTGCTGCTTTATCTCGGCGCCGGCTTGATCCTGGCCGGCCTAGGCTTCAAAGTAGCTGCCGTGCCGTTCCACACGTGGATGCCCGATGTGTACGAGGGCGCGCCGACCAGCGTGACCGGCTTCATGGCAGCCGCCACCAAAGCTGCCGGCTTCGCAGCCGTGGCGCGCGTGTTCTTGTTTGGCCTGGGCGATCTGACGGCGGTCTGGCAGCCGGTCATCGCCATCCTGGCTGCGCTGACAATGATCGTAGGCAACGTGGCGGCGTTGGCGCAAAGTAATCTCAAGCGCATGCTGGCCTATTCGAGCATCGCACACGCCGGCTATGCGCTGGCCGGCGTCGCCGCCGGCGGAGAAGCCGGTGCATCCAGTGTGCTCTTCTATTTGGCAAGCTACGCGGCAACGGTGCTGGCCGCTTTCGCAATCATGACGGTGATGGGCGCGCCGGAGAGAGAAGAGCAATCGATTGAAGCTTACAGCGGGCTGATTCGCCGCCGGCCCTGGCTGGCGGTGACGATGACCATCGCGATGCTGTCGCTGATCGGCATGCCGCCGTTGGCCGGCTTTGCCGGCAAGTACTTTCTGTTTGAAGCAGCCGTGCAGGCCGGCTTGGTCTGGTTAGCCGTTATCGGCGCGCTGACCAGCGTTGTATCGGCCGGCTATTACCTACGCGTGGTCGTGGTGATGTTCATGCGCGAACCCGATGGGCAGGTTCCGCCAATGAGCGAAACAGGCGCCGGCCGCGCCACGGCAATTGCGACGGCAACTGCACTGACCATTTTGATCGGCATACTGCCGACACCGTTGCTCAACGCTGTCGCACAGAGCATTCAGAGTTTGCCGCGCTAATCACCTGACCGAACCATGATTCAAAAACTCCAGCCAAACCAATTGCGGCGCACGATCGACCCAACTGCGCTGGGGGTCGATACGTCGGAGTGCATCGAGCCGAGCACAACCATCATCGGCCAAGAACGCGCAGTGCGGGCATTGCAATTCGGCCTGGGAATTCAGCAAATCGGCTATCACATCTTTGTAGCCGGGCCGCCTGGCATGGGCAAGATGAGCGCCGTGCGCAACTTTCTAGGCCAACTGGCGCGCGGCAAACAAACGCCATCTGATTGGTGCTACATCAATAACTTTGAAGACCCCTACCAGCCCAAAGTAATCCGGCTGCCGCCCGGCGTCGGGCGTCAATTCCAGCACGATGTCAAATCATTAGTCGAACAGGTGCGACGGGCGATTCCCAGAATCTTCGAGAGCGAGGAGTACAGTGCCCGGCGCGATGCCATCATCAAAGCATTCGAGCAGCAGCGTGAGGCGCTGTTCCAGGAGCTAAACGAGAAGGCGACGCAAGCGGGCTTCGTCATCCAGGCCACACAAATGGGCATCGCCATTATCCCGGTGCTGAGTGGCCGGCCGCTGACCGATGCCGAGTTCCAAGCGCTTCCGCCGGCTGCGCGAGAAGACTTCCAGCAACGGCGTGAGTCGATTCAGGAACAACTCAAAGCGGTGATGAAACAAGGGCGGGCCCTAGAGCGCCAAACGCAAGAGCAACTCGCCGAGCTAGACCGCCAGGCAGCCATGTACGCCGTCGGCGAATTCATTGACGATTTGATCGAGAAATACGAAGCGCAGCCGGACATCACAGACTACTTCAATGCGCTGCGGCGGGATATCGTGGACAACATTGAGCTGTTCAAGTCTGGGCCGCCGCAGGAAGAAGGCCAACCGCCGGCGCCGGCTTGGCAACGCAACCTGCCCTTCCGCAAGTATGAGGTCAACGTGGTTGTGGACCATGGCAAGTTGGAAGGGGCGCCGTTGGTTGTGTTGCTAAATCCCACTTACAACAACTTGTTCGGGCGCATCGAGAAAGAGACCCACTACGGCGCACTGTACACCGACTTCACCATGATCAAGGCAGGAGCCTTGCATCAGGCTAACGGCGGCTACTTGGTCATTCCGATCGAAGGGTTGCTGAGCGCGCCGCTTAGTTGGGATAGCTTAAAGCGCGCCTTGCGGAGCCGGCAGATCGAAATCGAAGAGCCGGCCGAGTTAATCGGTTACATCACCGCCAAGAGTCTGCGCCCGCAACCTATTCCCCTAGACATCAAAGTCATCCTGATCGGGCCGCCACTGTTTTACTATTTGTTGCACGCATACGATAGCGAATTTGCCGAGCTGTTCCGGGTCAAGGCAGACTTCGACACGAGCATGCCCTACACGGCCGAGAATGCGCGCAATTTTCTGAGCGTGGTGTGCCGGCTGTGCGCAAATGAACAGTTGAACCACCTCGATAGCAGCGCGATGGCCAAGTTGCTGGAATACGCGGCTCGGTTGGCAAATGACCAAAACAAGCTGTCAACCCACTTCGGCGCAGTGGCCGATGTGGTGCGCGAAGCGCACTACTGGTCGCAACAGGCCAACTCATCACACATCACCGCCGAGCACATTCGGCGGGCGCTCGATGAAAAAGTTTATCGCTCGAACTTGATTCAAGAGCGCCTCCAGGAGAGGATTGCCGAGGGCACGCTGCTTATCGACACAACCGGCGCGCGCGTTGGACAAGTCAACGGCCTCACTGTGATCAATCTGGGGGACTACATGTTCGGCGAGCCAGGGCGCATCACGGCCAGCGTCGGGCCAGGGCACGAAGGGATTGTCGATATCGAACGCCAGGTATCTTTGAGCGGGCCGATTCACTCGAAGGGCGTGTTGATCTTGCAGGGCTATCTGCGGCAGAAATATCTGCCCGATCGCAATCTGAGCCTGAGCGCCCGTCTGGTGTTTGAACAAAGTTACGAGGTCGTGGACGGCGACAGCGCCAGCAGCACAGAGCTATATGCCATTTTGTCGGCCTTGTCTGAATATCCGCTCAAACAAGGCATCGCTGTCACCGGTTCGGTCGATCAGCACGGCCGGGTGCAAGCGATCGGCGGCGTCAATGCCAAAATCGAGGGCTTCTTCGATGTGTGCAAAGCTAAAGGTCTCACCGGCGACCAAGGGGTGCTGATTCCGGCCAGTAACGTGCGCGACTTGATGTTGCGCGAGGACGTGGTGGAGGCAGTGACCGCTGGCCGGTTCCACATCTGGGCAGTGGATACCATCGATGACGGCATTACGTTGTTAACCGGTGTGCCGGCCGGCGAACGCATGGAGAACGGACGCTTCCCAGAGGGGACGGTGAACGCGCGGGTCGAGCAACGATTGCGCGAGTTGGCCAACGCCAGATGAGCAGGTGGTCTGACTTGTTTAAGGGCGCACGCTCACGTGTAGGGTGCTGAGCGTCACGACGCCGGCCAGGTTGTCCACCCGCACACGCACGTCTCCGGCTGGCGAGACATACGGCCCATACGCACTCACTTCGCCCGCCAACGCGCCGGAATGGAGCACATCGAGCGACGTGTATTGATGCGTCTTCCAGTCATACAACCAGAACGTCGTCTCGCGGATATCCGAAAGGCGGGTTGAAGGATTGAACACGTACTCCAGGGTGAGGGTCACCGGGCCGGTTGTGCGCACGCCCAGCCACGGCGAGAAGCCGATCACGTGCTGCCCCGATGACAGACTCAAGCCGGCTTCCGTCAGACGGATGCCCGACGACGTGGCGCGCACTTCCCAACTAAACACATCCGCCGGCAAGAAGCTGCCCTGGCCGGCAAGATGTGTTTGCACCGGCAAGCGCCACACACGCAGTCCGCGATCGGTATAGCGAGCGCCTTCAACCTGTATGCCCGCTTCTGCCGAATCGTGCCAGCACGCCAAATTGACCCCCTGGCCCAGCCGAGCAGAAGGCTGGCCAAACAGGGCAAAAACCAAATTGCCTTCGGCGGCAGCGCGCACCGTATCCTGACCATAATCCCGCCAACCGATTAACATGTCCAAGACCCGCGCGCCGTCCAGGTCAAACGGTTCACGATAGGCAGACGGTTTTCGGCTGGCCGGCGACACGCTGCGACGCGCAGAAAGAAACGAAGCGTATCCACTGTTTTGCCACTCTTCAGTCGGCATGACAACCGGCTGTGGGCGATTCAGGCGCAGCGCCAAGTCGACATCGACACGTTGACTCGCGGCAATGTCGCCGAGCGCAAGGTAGTCTCGACCGGCAGCCAAGACACACCCAGAAAGTGCAATTGGGCTGACGTTGACCACCACACCGCGAATGCGCGCAGGCTCGTCGATCGATTGAGCCGGAACAAGCCGCAAGTCGGCTTCTATGTCAGGGAGAACCCCTTCGGCCTGCGTGTAAAACGCTCGGACTTCGGTGTTGTCGATACGCACGGCGCGCAAGCGATTCGG
>JANWVJ010000201.1 GCA_025056895.1 Thermoflexales bacterium | reverse complement strand
ACTGGAGTTGACGGTGGAGCAGTTGCCGGCGCTGACCGGGCCGGCGGGGAAGCTGGAGACGTTCAAGGCGTTCGAGCTGGCGCTGCCGACGGCGCAGATGGCGGGGCTGCCGACGGTGATCGGGCACTTTGTGCGCTCGACGTTTGACGGCGGGGCGGTGTTCTACAACATCCGGCATTATTACACGCCGTTCATCGCCGTGGGCGGGATTCGGCCGGACGCGATGATCTATCGCGGGGATGAGTACTTCGAGCAGATTACGAACTTTCCGTTGGCGAGCCAGCGGGTGACGGCGGCGTCGTATGACGTGACGATCTGGGGGCCGGACGTGCCGGCGCAGACCTACAAGGATGAGATCGTGGATCGGATCGGGAAGCTGGCGCGGCGGCAAGGGGGGACGATCAACTTTGCGTCGTCGGGCTTGGGCAGCACCGAGCCGATCGTGCGGGACAAGCAAAGCGTGAGCCTGTTCGTGGCGCCGACGTGGGTGCCGGAGCGCGCTGTGGCGCGGGCGATGGGGCGACTGCAGCGACAGGCGGAGCTGGCGCAGCTCGAAGGAGCGCAGACAAAAGAGATTGCAGCGACTCAGCCGGATTCAGAAGATTTAGAGCAGCAAATCGGCGTTCTGGATGGAGCGCTCGACCTGACCGGCGCCGAGATCGCTTCGCTCAATGGCTTGCTGGCGATGAAGGGGGCGGATGATGGCACGAAACAATACGCGGGGATGGGCAAAGTGCGCGCCTATTTCAACGCCCCGCGCCTGATCGCCTCTGCGGCAGAGTTGCCGAACTTGAGCGCAGCGCTGAGTGATACCGTGCGTTTGAAGTCACGACTGAACCTGATGCGGCGCGATGTCGAAGTGGTGCCCTATCCCGGCCAAAGCACATCCGCAGTGGTCGCCTTGCGATTTGCGCATGGAGTGCGCAGTTTGTCGGCTGAGCATATGGCGCTGGCCATGCTGGCCGATCAGGAATCGGTAACAGGCACACTAGGCATCCAATCGGCCATCGGCATTCTGGAGGCAGCGGCGACGGAAGGAATTGATCTAGCCTACATTGAGCCGGGGCAGGGTGAACATGTCATGGCGCTGGAGGTGAGTAGCGACGCCAAAGCGCTGATCCGCGCGGCGGTGGAGGATCGCGGGCGATTCGTAATCGTTCCGCACCGCTTGCCGGCCCGTGCAATGCATCTGTCCTGGCTAGAGATCGATCCTGTCACAGGGCTGATCGAAGACCAAGACGAATTCGGGCGACACAGCACATACTTTGAATATTTCGCTCTAATACAGAAGGCTTGGAAAGTGAACAAATGCAAGGTTTCGCTGGATGACACTGTGGAATGCAAGCAGGCTGATGCGCGATATGCTTTCCTGGGATTTGTATCTGGCTTCGTTAATCGTTTGTTCACAAGGGTGGCTGCCTCTCTGCAGTTCGTGCTCGAATACACTGCCGACAGCATACCGCCCAGCACCGCCCAGCGTTGTGCCGAGTTTTATGACCGTCCTTGCTCTGTCAAAGACTACTTGAATTTCTACGATGCTAGGCTTTGGTTCGTTATTTCCCTCTGGGTGAGATTTTTTAGAGAGGGATATATCGGCTGCAATCAGTGGCCAGATCCGATCTTCGGTGACCCGAACAATATGAGTGCCTACTGGAGCGGCATTGATTACAGTCTCGCGTTTTGGAAGAACAAATGCATTGCACTGGCGGCAAAGATTGGCACGCAAATATTCCGTGGGCCGATGGATTTGTTCGCTGCCTTATTCGGCAACAACGCGACTACACAGGCGATGGACTGGTTCTTTGATGGACTTGTTTCGGTAAAGAACCTGCCAATCGATCTCGGCTTTGTGAGTTACGATGCAGCGGAGATCAAACTGCGCGTGGGCGGATTCGACCAGGGTGCATCGGTGGCCGGCTTTTTGATCAAAAATACTGCCGGCAAAGACCCTGACGTTGTACCGGAGAGTGCCTATGATCTGGGCGCGGGCACCCTCCCCCCTGTGGAGTTCACACGGCTGTTCACGCCAGCACAAACTTTGAACGCGACGATTGCGCTGGCCACAGCAACCCAACACGTGAATCTGCGCGAGCCAACGTCGTTCAGTGTGCAGCCATCCCATCTGGCCTGGCATGGAGGAGAGGCGAGGCTGAACGATGCGGCACTGTTCGACTTATCCGGCCGGTTGATCGTGCGGGGTGCATTACGTGTGGCGCTGGTGGATACAGGTGCAACCCTTGAGTACGCATCAGTCTCGCCGAATGTTTCCTTTGCAGGTGTGGAATCGCTGGCATTGTGGCCGCAGGCCGGCCTGGTGCTTGGCCAAGCTGAGCTTGTGACCACCACACGCGCCGTCACCCTGGCGCACACCGCGCCAACGACTTGGAGGTTGGAGCACGGTGCAGTCGTCAACAGTGTGCCTTACACGGGGCCGATGCGCTTGGTGATTTCAGACACCACTTCGCTCTGGCGGGGGGTGCAGCGGGTGAGCTGGCAGACTGCGCAACCGGTCCAACTCAATGGCAGTCGATCATTGTGGTTGGACCAGGCAACAGGTGTGCCCGGTTTTATTACGCCGACGCCGATTCACCTCAAGCGATGGGCCGGGACGCTGACTGTTGATGGGCAGACGTCTGGTCTCGGCGTCAATCTGTCTGCCGTGGCGCAAGAGGTGCTTGCCGGCGCGCCAGACCTCAGATCTGATGGAGATGGTTACTTGCTCCAACCGGCCTATGCCTCGAATGCGATCGCTCCGAGACGGCTTGGTGTGCAGATGCCGGATCATATCCAGTTCACCTGGTTGAATGATGCTCAGCGGCAAGGGCGGCTTGCGCTCAGGCCGGCTGCGCCTGGCCAAACAGTGACGGGCCTGGTCGTGCTACGGGACACTTCGAACAACGCCACACTATTAGCGTCTGAGGCGTCAGCGTCCCTGCCAGCATTACCGCCCGGTCTCCACGTAGCAGTTGAGGCAGATCAGCTTAACCGTCACATCTGGGCTGATTTTCCATATCACGGTGTGATGGGCTTGTTGCACACCGTGCAGATGACTTACACCGGCGCCGTCTCGGCCACGTTTGACGTGACCGTGAGCGGATTGCCTGCAGATTGGGTGTATCTCAGCCGCTCCCGCCTGACTCTTGTGCGTGGTGGTGTGGTTGGAATCGGTCTAGTCATCTCGCCGCCGGTCACGGCTCTACCGTTGCCTGGGACGACGATACCGTTCACAGTGACCGTGAGCCAGACGGGCGGTGGTTTGGTGGCAAATGCCTCACACACATGGACTGCCCCGGAGTCGGGCTTGCCTGGGGTGTGGTTCGATCCGCGTATGCGCACGGAGGTGGCTTCCCAGGAACGGTTAGAAGGACATGTGTTCGTCTTCAATGCCGGCGCAATCACCGATACGTTTAACTTGTCTATGACGTTGCCGATCACGCCTGGAGCAATTTTGGCCTATCCGCCGACAGCGACTGTGCCGGCGCGTGGCGTGGTGAGTGTGCCGGTGCTCATCACCCCGACGGCGCCAGCAGGACAGTTTGTGCCGGTGGTCGTAACGGCGATGCCACGTGATCTGTATACGCGCACCGCCATGACACATGTCAAACTGACGGTGGTCTCATCCGAAGATGCGATGCTATTCGAGCGGTCGTACGTCCTGATCCAAGACGAATGTACGTTGTCTCTGGGACGCAGCACATACATGCTGGCGCAAAGTGTGGCCTTGCATCGTCTGGGTAAGCTGCCTTTGTCTGCTGTTGAGCGGGACAAGCAAACATTGCAGGCGATGCTGCTGCCGAGTTGTCTGAGTCAGAACGGCTCGTTTACGGCAACGGAAATGATCAGCACGGCGCTGACGCTGGTGCCGACGCAAACCCAGCCGCTGGTGGACGCGCTTGAATTGCTGTCCGAGCAGGTGGAGCGGGCGCTGGACTACCGCGCCGAGCTGAGCATCGCGCCGGCCCTGTCGGCGGTGCGGCTGAACCGGGCGGTGACGCTGCCGGTGGTGCTGGCGCACACCGGCCGGGTGAGCGGCACGTTCACGCTGGTGGTGACCGATGCGCTGGGCGCGACGCAAGTGTTCACGCCGTTCCTGGCGCCGGGCGAGCGCTTCACGCACACGGTGGTGGTCGTGCCGAATGCTGAGGGTGAATATACGGTGAGCGCGGCAGCCGGCGGGCCGGCGCCGCAGGTTGCGCCGCGCGCGCAGGCGCGTGTGCTGGCGTATGAGCGGCTGGTGGACATCCTGCTGGTGAAAGGGACGCCGGACTTTGTGGAGACCGGGTCGAGCGCATCGGCGCTGAGCGCAGACGTGGTGAATCACACGCCGCTGCCGCAGGTGGTGACGATCGCGGTAACGATGACGCGGCCAGGCGGCGGAGTGCACTACACGGCGCAGGTGACGCGCACGCTGCTGCGCGGGGTGACGAACGTGTCGCTGGGGACGGCGACGTTTGTGAACGCGCCGGCGGGGGTGTACGAGCTGCGCGCGGAGCTGGTGGGCGAAGGGCGGATGGCGGTCGGCGGCGTGAGCGCCGGCGCGGGCGTCCGTGTGGCGAGCAGCTCCTCGCC
>JANWVJ010000200.1 GCA_025056895.1 Thermoflexales bacterium | reverse complement strand
TGCGAATTGCGCCGCATTGTAGGACGGATGGGCCGCTTGTCAATGACAGCGACAGATCACAGACGACGAACGAGGACGGGCCGACACGAGGCAACTAAATACGCAATAGCTACTGTGCAACTCAGAGGGCAGGGCTTTGGTGTCAGTAAAACTGCTCGATCGGCCAGCCGCGTTGTTGCGCCAGGCGGCGCAAACGCCGATCTGGATTAACCGCTACCGGCCGGCCTACCGCTTCCAGAAGAGTGCGATCGGAGTACGAATCACTGTAGAACACGCACTCGGATAGCGGCGTGTGATGCTGGCCGGCGATGTGCTCGCCCCAATAGCGTTTGCCTTCGGCGTAGCACGGCGGCCCGACAATGCCGCCGGTAAAGCGGTTGTTCACCACTTCCAGTTCGGTGCTGCGGTAAGGGATGCCGATGTGTCGCGCGACCGGTTCCACGGCAAACTGGGTGGACGCCGAGAGCAAATACACCACGTCGCCGCGCTGTTGATGTTCTCGCACACGCGCCAGGGCGCGCGGGGCGATATAGCGGCTCAGCTCTTCGGCGAACCACCGCTCGCACAAGGCGCGCACGGCGGCTGCATCGCCTTGGCGCAAGCTGTGGCTCATGCGCGCCATGGCCCGTGGAAAGTCCAGTACTCCCAGCGAATACTCGACGCTGATCAGCGCCACGTTAAAGGCTTCGATCAACGTGATGCGTCGTTGGCGCCACAGATATTTCACATAGTTTGTGCTGCTGCTCGTCGAGAGCAGCGTTTTGTCCATATCGAAGAAGACGAGGGCCATTTATACGCCGAATAAATCTGTCTCGATTGGCTCGCCGGCTTTTACCGGCGGATACAGACGGGAGAAAGCCTCCCACGTGTTCGCTCGACGGAATAACAAACGCACGATCAAGTTGCCCTGACGGGTCACGGGTTGTTGGCTCAGGTGGCACGCCGAAGCGCGCTCCTTGTGACCGATATATGCGCGCACCGGAATGCGCGTGGTGACCGGCACGACCCACGTGGACATGGTCACCAGATCAATATCTTTGTTGCGTCCGAACTGGCGCGGATTCTGGCCGAGCAAAGGCAGCAAGCGCACGGCCACTTTTAACATTCCCTTTGGAAAAGCCGTGACGTACAAGCGCGGGACGCGCTCCACGCGAGCGTCATCCGTTGACGACTGGTGAGACGACCTATGAAGAGCGGGCGATGGATGATCGTTGATTGAGTCCGAGGTGGTGGGTGAAAATGCTGTGTGGTCATCACCCAGGCTCAGCCCATACAGCTTCTCGTAAGCCCGCAAGGTAGCGTGATACAGCTTGATATGGTCGGGGTGGCCATACCCGCCGAATTTGTCGTGTGTGATCACGACATCCGGTTGCACGTCGGTGATGTGTGCGATGATGCGTTCGGCCACTGCATCGACCGAAGCGCAAAACAGGCTGTTGGGATGGCGGTTGTCCGGCGCGCCGGGCATCCCTGAATCGCGGAAGCCGAGATAGCGCACGCCGGCCAGCCCCAGCTCGCGCGAAGCGCATTCCAACTCGGCTGAACGCAGCGCACCTACGTCGGCGTAGCCGCGCAAGAATGCCGGATCAACCGTGCCGGATTCGCCGCGCGTGCCGCACAGGTAGTACACCGCGACGCCTTCATGCGCGTACTTGGCCAGGGTTCCGCCGATCCCGAATGACTCATCGTCTGGATGGGCGAAGATTGCAAGCAAGGTCTTCATGCGGGGTGCGTATTTCGTATCACGTATCGCCCATTGCGGCGATTGAGTCGCCTGTCGATTATCGATTCCTCAATACGTCAATCGCTCAATCACTCAATCATCAACCGCTTACCACGATCTGTCGGATCGCCTGTCCTGCTTCGATCACATCCTCGCGTGTGATCCAGCAATGAGTGACGGCTCGGATGCGGCGCGCTCCAACATCGAGCATCTTGACGCGGTGGTGTGCGGCGCGCCGGCATAGTTCGGCGGCGTCGAACGGCAAGTCGGGCGACACGTCAAAGTACACCATGTTGGTTTGCACGCGGGTTAGATCAACCTGTAGGCCGGGCGTCTGCGCGATAGACTCGGCCAGCAAGCGCGCGTGGGCATGGTCTTCGGCCAGCCGCTCGACCATCTGCTCCAGTGCAATGATGCCGGCGGCGGCCAGCACGCCGGCCTGCCGCATTCCACCGCCCACCAGTTTGCGGTTCTTGCGCGCTTCGTTGATGAAGGCTTTCGATCCACACAGCACTGATCCGACCGGCGCGCTCAGCCCCTTGCTCAGACAAAACGTCACGCTGTCTGCGCCGGCGACCAGCTCGCGCACCTCGACGCCCAGCGCCACCGCCGCGTTGAAAATGCGCGCTCCGTCGATGTGCACGCGGATGCCGCGCGCATGGGCAAACTCCACCACTTGGCGGGTGTAGGTCGGCGTCAACGCCACGCCGCCCATCGCGTTGTGCGTGTTCTCCAGGTTGATCAAGCGGGTGGTTGGATGATGATCGTCTTCGCTGCGCATGGCAGCGGCGATGTCGTCCAGCGCCAATGTGCCGTCGGGCTGGTTATCGATCTGGCAGCTATGAATGCCGCCTACCGCTGCATAGCCGCCGCGTTCGTGCGCGAACGTATGGGACTGGCGGCCCATGATGATTTCATCTCCGCGCCGGCAATGGGTGAGCATGGCGACCAGGTTGCCCATCGTGCCGCTGGACACAAACAGGCCGGCTTCCATGCCCATGCGCTCAGCAGCCATCTCTTGCAGGGTGTTGACGGTTGGATCTTCGCCGAACACGTCGTCGCCCACTTCGGCGGCTGCCATCGCTTCGCGCATGGCCGGCGTGGGAACGGTCATCGTGTCCGAACGCAAATCGATCACGTTGTTCAGGCTCATGACAGGGCGGAATGATAGCATTGCCCCTGCCATGGCACTCCGAGATTTTCCCATTACCCACGCCGGCCTCAGGCCGGTCTGGCATCCGCGCCTGCAAACTCAAGTCAACGCTCAGACGGCCGTGCGCTATCTGCGGTTTGGCCGGCCTGTGCGGCTGAGCCATCTCGAACTGGCTCCACACGTGTATGGCCGGTGGGTTCCCGACGTACCCGTGCATCCGGCTCATCTGCTCATCTCGACGCTCGACGAAGCGTCGGGAACGTGGCGCACCGTGCGCGAGGTCGATCTGCCCTTTGACCCGCGTATTGCCGGCGCAGGGCTGAGTCAGTCGATGTCGGTTGACGACATGAACGCGCACTTCGCGCAGGTGCTGAAATCTGCGCCGCAGCGCATTGAACTGGATGGCCTGATTGCCGATCATTTGCGCGTGGAGTGCGACCGCGAGCATCCGGTGTGGCCGAGCCACGGCGAATGCAACGGCGGCGAATTCAATGTGCCGTTCGGCATTCTCAACACGCTCACCGCGCACGGCGAGCCGTTGGAGAAGAATATCGCCACGCCGGCTTATCACCCTCCGTTGACTGTGGCCAGCTTTGCCCCGACAGCCCCGCCCGGCATGAGTCTGACGCAGCGCCCACACATGCTGCTCTTTGCCGGGGAGCGGTTGTCGGTTGGCTTCTCGCTCATCCGGCCCATGCTCATGCACCTCGGCTGGGACGCTCACGATCAGGGCCGGGGCGGGCAATCGCGCCTGCTGGCCTCACGCACCATGGGCAAGCTCAGCGCGCTGGGCGGCCTCAGCGGCCCCTTGCTCCGGCGCATTGACGGAGACTGGGGCGCGCACCAGTGGACGGGTGAAGTGGACGTGCGCGGCAATCGCGTGGCATATCGTACTCTGCGCGCCGTCGATGGGTTGACGATCGATGCACTCTTCACCGTCGAGCCGGACCGCTTGATTCTCGAACTGACGCAGCGGTGTGAGCGGCCCATGCCGGCCGTGGAAGCCGAAGCATGGCGACTGGCGTGGGACCTGGCGCAAGGGATCACCGGCGCGATGGCAATGCCCACTCTGTGGCCGGGGCGCAATGGTGAGGTCATGGTGCCGGCGCTGTGGGCGACCGATTCGGTCGGGTGTCTGGCAGTGCAACCGCTGGAGGGCGCCCCCCGCTTGCAGGTGGAAAGTTATCGCGCCTGCTCGGCGCTGACGGGCGGTTTTGTGCTGGCCCCGCGGCCCGGCCTGGCTGCCAGTGTGGTGTTGCCGGCTGGCGAACAACGCGCTGTGCTCGACCTGTCTGTCTGCCGGCTGGAGCCGGATGGCAAGGCGGGCAGCGATTTGGAGTGCGGCGCTGCAAGCCGCTGGGCCAGTATCTTCGCCTGTTTCCGGCCAGAACAGGGCGGCTTCTCGAACAATTCCGCCTCCGTCAATTGTCATCTGTCCCAGGCAGCCCCGCTCGATCTGGTGGCGCGCACGCGCCGGCCTCAGCGCGGCCCCGACCCGCTCGATCTGGCGCGCTATACCATCGAGCGCGCTCTGCTCGACGGCGCCGGCTACGGTTACTGGCGCAATCTGTATCTGGATTCTGACCCGAATCTGGTGTGCGCGGCCGGCCGCATTCACGCCGTGCGTCCCGATGGCAACTGGTTGCGTCGTATCGAGCCGGGTTTGGTCGAGGTGGTCGAGCGCATGTTGGCCACGCTGGGCGAGCACGGG
>JANWVJ010000001.1 GCA_025056895.1 Thermoflexales bacterium | reverse complement strand
CACGCTAAGCGAATACGTCCAGCAATCCATTCTGTGCCGTGTTGCAACGCTCGGCGAACCCATCGCAAGGCTGGTTTCGCCGAGCGTTGTTGTGAGTGGATTGGTCTCTCCTGAGAGATGGCCCCTCATGCCACGGCCCAAATCTCAGAGTTCTGTTTCGGGAACAGGGCATTTAAAAGTGCCGCTGCCTCGTCGTTTTCTGTCCAGCAATCGGGGAAAGCGTAGCGCAGTTCGTTCAGGTCTCGGTAGCCAAATAAGAGTTGTAGGAAGGTTAAGCTGGGAAAGCCAGCGCTCCCTTCATCATCTGGGGTTGGCTTCCAGCTTTCCACTGTCATCAGTCGGCCATACTCGAACGCCAGTCGCACGCCTTGTCGATAGAAGCTGAGCTTGAGCGATCCGGTGTGTCCGACCAGCACCGATCTGGCTAGGCGTTGCTCAATGGCCGGCGCAATGTGACGCAGAAAAGTAGGCAAGTCGGCTACGCGGATATACCAGGCATACGGTTCTTCCAGCTTGGTAAGACGGCTTTCCATCACCCGGTAGGCCGGATGATCGGCCCCCAATCCGAAGCCGATCAAAGTGAAATCCTCTTTCGTGGTGATAGATTTTTTGCCTTGCGCTTGATAGTCTTCGCCTGTTGCTTTCAAGTAGCGCAACACACTGGGCGCGACTGCTCCCCACGATTGCCCCTCGATCATTTCCCACTGATGTACCCACAGTGTGGCGCCTTGTTGCACCGGCGCGTGCATCAAGTACCCTACCGGCCGCTCCTCAGCAGATTCGATCACGCATGTCACGCGCTGATTGAGGTTCAGTCCCGTGCGGCCTGCCAGTTCGTATCGCCAGAGCTGTTCGTCGCGCAGGCAGGCCAGCAGATATCGCCGGCAGGCGTGCTCATAGACGGCGCCGATGAATGGCAGGTCGGCCTCGCGGGCCGGCCGAATGCGATACGGTTCAGTCTGATCCGCTTTCAGCGCCGGCGCATGGGCCTTGAGCATCATGCGCCCAGCGCCTAGGTTGACCGTCATTTCATAGCCGAATTGTCTGTAGAAGTAAGGAATCCCTGTGATCGCCTGAATCATTTCACTGCGTTTGGCGCTCACGCGATGTAACTCCTCGAACAAAAGGCGCACCAGCCCCTTATTGCGATGCTCTGGTTTGGTGGCTACCAATTCAACTCGCCCGACGCCGAACGGTATGCCGGCGTAGCTCCATGTCTGCGAGATCAGGTTGAGCGCGCAGACGATCTCCTTGTTGTTGCGGTCTTCAACCAGAAAGAAATCGTCTGCGTGGAAAGTCGGATGCGACCCGCAGGCCAGGTCGCGCACCCAATCGGCTATGTAAGGGTTGGGTTGTTCTGGATCGCGCAACTTGAAGATCAAGCTGTAAAAAGTTGCCAGTGCGTCGGCGTCGGCGGCCTGGGAACGACGCACGATCAGACCGCCGCCGAGATCACGCGGCAAAGAATTGATGCTCAGTGTCATGAAAGGGTCTCCAAAGCAAGGGAAGTGGTTCGCTGGATATGTCAGCCCGCCAAAGCTTCAATCGTGTTGATCACCTGTTCGTCTGCCCCGACTCCGATCGGCGTCAACATGCCGGGGAACCAGCGCGCTGAACTGTCTGGGCCATAGCCGCCCTGTTCCTTCGCCCAGCGGCTGGCGCAATAGCCGAATAAGCCATTCGTGTATCCCGCGAACAACAATGGCCTTGGTTTCAGCCGCTCGCGCAAGCGCAAGCCGATGTCGCTGTATGGCTCAAGCGGTACAGCGGCGATGCACAAGTCGTTTAAGCGAGCAACAACGATCTCAATCGGCAACGTGCGTGGGACGCGCCCAGCCTGCATGGCTTGGTGCAGCTCAGTTGCCCAGTCCAGCATTGCGGCGGCTGTTAGCGCCTCCGTTGTCAGTCCCTGTTCCTCAGCAGTGTGCTGGTCGCGTTTAAATTGTTGGATCAAATTGCCCAGCGCGGCAAGGTCTGGCGGTGGGTCTAGAGGCAGATCAATGGTGTTGCCGGCGACGCCGATTGTCGCATCGACAGTGGGCTGCACACGCGCTAGGATGTCCAGTGCTGCATCAGCTAGTCGTC
This sequence comes from Thermoflexales bacterium, assembly GCA_025056895.1. Taxonomy (GTDB): domain Bacteria; phylum Chloroflexota; class Anaerolineae; order J036; family Brachytrichaceae; genus Roseilinea. The sequence continues at coordinate 75,175 of JANWVJ010000001.1, read as the reverse complement.
CGCCGATCTCACAGATATCGAAGAATGTGCCGCTGCCCCAGCCGCGATCGCGATATACGATCGGGTCAACATCACCGCAAGCTCCCAACAAGAATAGTCCCACCCCGCCCCGTAAGTCAGCAATTTGGCGTGCTGCTTCACCAGGGTAATCCCCAGAGTATTCCAGATTACGCGGCCCCAGTACGACCGCATGGGTGGCGTAGTTCAAGACCGTGGCAATGGCCTGACCCTCTGCATCATCTACGGCCAACACAGTTAACATGTCGTCGATGGGGTGGTGTGCATCTTGTCGGTTGTATCCGATCTCTATCACACGTGTTTGACCGTATGCCACACGCGCAGGTCGTAACGCGGGCGGCAAGCTACACACCAAATCCACAACTCGCTCGGTGGTCTGGGCTAGCCAGGTGTGGTCCACATGTCCCATTGCTCCACGAAAGGGCATAGTGGCCGGCCCGGAGTGAGTGTGGGTGCAACCGATAAAGATGTTGGCAGCCGGAATGCCGCTGCGTTCGGCAATGCGGCGGCGTATATCGGCGGCTGTGTCGGCGGTGAAACCAATCACGTCGCACGACACGATCACCAACGACGTGGTGTTATTGTGCAGCAGGACAGCGCGCGCCATGATCGAGTCGTGTACTCCGATTGCCGGCTGAATGCGCGCTGCAAAGCCGGTCATCCAACCACCCACTGCCGGATGTAATTCAACCTGCGCAGCAGCAGCTTTTAGTGCTCCCATCGAGCTGACTCCAAGCAAGCAGAGATGAATGTGGCTTCGCGTTCTGTCATCTTAGCTCCTCAACATGTTCGACGACTTTGCGCACGGCGGCGATGATGCTGTGCATATCTCTTTCTTCAGCCAGCAGTACGGTGTGGAACAGCCAACATGTATCTTGGCATACCCGCAGGTGTGGTCTCACACGCCGGCAGTATAGCCTGGCTCAGTCGTTTCCTATCACATGGGGAGTCTCTACGCACAACGATATCGGTGTGATTGGCCGGTGGAACGTTGTTGTCCCCGGCGCGGCCCTGTGCTGCTTGTCCTTCGGCGCTGCCGGATTGGACACCCGCGCAAGCGAGCGTGACGCGTCGTGCCGCCCAGCCCCCAAAGTTGTCGTGGACGGACGCTCGTTTAGCCACTCCCGTGAGGTGCGAAGTGGATTCCTCACTTGATACAATCGCGCGAGAACAGGCATGATCTACGATCTGACGCGTCCGTTGTCGCCGCGCTTGGCCGTCTTTCCGGGCGATGTGCCGATTTCGCTTGTTGAAACGTTATCCATCGATCGCAACGACGTGTGTACGGTCGGCGCACTCACGATGAGCCTACACGCCGGCACGCATATCGATGCGCCGCGCCATTGCAGCCGAGAGGGGGTGGGGGTAGACACCTTGAACTTGGAGAGCTTGATCGGCCCGGCGCGCATAGTCTATGCACCCCTGGTCGGCGCACTCTCGTTGCAGACAGTTCAAAGCTGGCCGCTTGACGGCGTCATGCGCCTGCTCATTCGCACGCCGGCCAGCGATGCTCCGCTAGACGTGTTTGATAGCAACTTTGCCTGGTTTACGCCTGAAGCAGCGGACTATCTGGGTCAATGCGGTGTGCGGGTCATTGGCACCGATGCCCCTTCTGTCGATCCGCCGACCAGCAATGACTTGCCGGCGCATAGGACCTTTCTGCGCTATGACATCATTCTGATCGAGAGTCTGTATTTGCGCGATGTGCCGGCGGGAGACTGTCAACTCGTCGCGCTGCCGTTGAAAATCGTAAATGGCGATGCAGCGCCGGCGCGGGTTGTTGTGATCCGATAAAAACCCCTTCCCGCAGGCACAACCTGCGGGAAGGGGTGCAGCAACCTACGTTTGTCGCAATTAGACGTTGCGATACTCGCCTTCGACAACGCCCTCGTCTGAACGGCCCTGACCGGCCGGCCTGGTGCTGCCGCCCGTGCTCCCGTTTGCCCCATACGCGGCGCCGCCCAGTTTCATGGTCGTTTGCTGTAGAGCGTCGATGGCCCGTCGAATGCGCTGTACGTCGTCTGTCTTGAGCGCGTCGCGCAGATCATTCATCGCCGCCTCCACTGCGCCGCGATCGGCGCTACTCACACGCTCGCCCAGGTCTTTCAGCGACTTCTCAGCCTGATACAGCACATGGTCGCCGGTGTTGCGCGCTTCGACGAGTTCCTTGCGCCGGGCGTCTTCAGCAGCGTGCTGCTGGGCCTCGCGCACCATGCGCTCGACATCCTGTTTGCTCAAGTTGGTGCTGGCAGTGATGCTGATGCGCTGTTCTTTGTTGGTGGCTTTGTCACGCGCGCTCACGTTCAGAATGCCGTTGGCATCAATGTCGAAGGTAACTTCGATTTGCGGCATACCGCGCGGCGCTGGTGGGATGCCCTCCAAGCGGAACTGGCCGAGCAGCATATTGTCGGCTGCCATCGGTCGTTCACCCTGGAACACTTTGATATCGACGGCGCTCTGGTTGTCTTCGGCGGTGCTGAAGATTTCGCTCTTCCGCACCGGCACGGTGGTGTTGCGTGGAATCAGCACAGTCATCACCCCGCCTAGTGTCTCGACGCCCAGGCTGAGCGGTGTCACGTCTAGCAACAGCACATCCTTCACATCACCGGCCAACACGCCGGCCTGAATTGCCGCGCCAATCGCGACCACTTCATCTGGGTTGACGCTCTTATTCGGCTCTTTGCCGCCGGTGAGTTCCTTGACCAGCCGCTGCACCATCGGCATGCGCGTCGCGCCGCCCACCAACACCACTTCATCGATGCGGTTGATGGACAGTTTGGCGTCTTTCAGCGCCTGCTCCACCGGCCCCCGCAAACGCGCGACCAGTGCCTCGCTGAGTTGCTCGAACTTCGCGCGGGTCAACTTCATCAGGAGGTGCTTCGGGCCGTTTTGGTCTGCGGTGATGTAAGGCAGGTTGATCTCGGTTTCCATCAAGGAAGACAACTCGATCTTTGCCTTTTCTGCCGCTTCCTTCAGCCGCTGCAAAGCCTGCCGGTCGTTGCGCAGGTCGATGCCCTGCTCCTTGCGGAACTCGTTGATCAGCCAGTCCACGATCACCGCATCCCAGTCGTCGCCGCCCAAATGCGTGTCACCGCTGGTGGCCTTGACCTCCACGACGCCATCGCCGACCTCCAGGATGCTCACATCGAACGTGCCGCCACCCAAGTCGAATACGAGAATGGTCTCGTTGCTTTTCTTTTCCAAGCCGTAGGCCAGGGCGGCCGCCGTCGGCTCATTGATGATGCGCAGCACTTCCAAGCCGGCGATCTGGCCGGCGTCTTTGGTCGCCTGGCGCTGGCTGTCGTTGAAGTAGGCCGGCACGGTAATAACGGCCTTGGTCACTGGCTCGCCCAAATAGGCTTCCGCGTCGGCCTTCAATTTGGCCAGGATCATGGCGCTGATTTCCTGCGGCGTGTAGGTCTTGCCGGTGTTCGGGATTTTCACCCGCGCATCGTCCGCCGGGCCAGGCACAACTTGATAGGGCACGCGCTTGCGCTCGGCTTCTACTTCGCCGTAATGCCGGCCCATGAAGCGCTTGATCGAAAAGATGGTGTTCTCCGGGTTGACGATCGCCTGGCGCTTGGCTGGCTGACCGACCAACCGCTCGCCGTTCTTGTTGAAGGCTACGATTGAAGGTAGCAAGTTGCTACCCTCCGAAGTCGGAATCACCGTCGGGCTGCCGCCTTCCAAAACAGCCACGACGCTGTTGGTTGTTCCCAGGTCAATGCCCACAATCCTTGCCATGTCTCTTCCACTCCTTGCGCGAGTCTGAGCCAGGCCCGCGTGATCAGGTATTGCTCATTCGATTCAGGAACAAACCATAAGCCGGCCTAGCTAGAGCAATGATGGCGCGTCGTTAGCGTTGTATTAGAAGGACGACCGTTCAAACGCGGTCGGCCCGCCAGCGCTACTGAGTAAGCCTTTTGGGCACTCATCATCGCTTATCCGACGCGGACTTTAACGTCGGCCAGGGCTGCCAAGGGCTGCATGGCGTGTTGCGTGTGCCCTCATTTCCGAGCGCCGTCCTTGTGAAAAGCGCACCGGCAGAGGTGGCGGGGGATAGTCTGGCTTGAGGAAGTCTAACTTGCTGTGCATACGCGCTGGCGCAAAGCCAAAGATGCGGTGCACGCCGCCTGTTTCCGTGGTGCGATTGTGCGCCAACGCCTCCATCTCCCATTCATCCAAGGCGCCGGGATAGCGCGCTAGAAATGTGGTCAAAGCGAGTGTGAGAGCGCTCGGTACACGCACCACCCGTCGCCGCACGCCGCGCGCTTGCAATACGAACTGTGCAATCTCGGCCAGCGTTAGCGCCTGTGGCCCCCCGATCGGTAACACCTGCCGATACGTAGCGCGCGAGTTCAGGCAGCGTTCTATGCAGGCAGCCACATCGCCGACCCAGATTGGTTGCAGGCGGGTAGCCCCCCCATGAGGCAAAGGCAATACGAATGGCAAGGCAGCGGCGATGCCGGCCAGCCAACTTGTCAGCCAATCGCCCGGTCCATACACCACTGATGACTTCAGCACGGTGAAGTTCAGTCCACTGGCCCGTGCAAGCTCCTCGGCCTTGCCGATTGCGCGTAAGTGTGGATGAGCCGAGCGTGTCTCTGCGCCCAGACAAGACATGGTGATCAGACGTGTGACACTGACTTGTTTCATCGCCTCGATGAGGTTGCGCATCCCGGAGATGGTGACCGACTCGAACGATTCGGACGGCGATTCCCGACGGACGCCGGCCAGATGCACGACTGTATCCACTTCTTCCATCGCATCCATCAATGAATTCACGTTGCGCACATCTCCACCGATGACGACAACTTTGCGCGGCGCAGGGTGCTCGCGGCCCCAGTGCCATAGGCATTTGACTATGTGGCCTGCTCTGACAAGCTGCTCTACGACGGCCCGTCCGATACAGCCGGTTGCGCCGGTGACCAAGATCATGGCGTTACAGTTGCGAGAAGGCCAGCGTCAGCGTGGCCACCAGCAGCGCCAGTTGTATGCCGCTGCTGCCGCCCCATATCAGATAAGCGGCCAGGCGCTCCCCTCGATAGATCACAGCGCCTAGCGCGAGATTAACGATCAGTAACCCAAGGCCGATCAACCCGGGCCCGAAAATCTGGGCCGGGCTGCCAAATCGATCCGGCGCGCCGCTTGCGTCGAAGTGCAGGGCAATCTGTTCTGGCAAGCTGGGAAACAACGCAAAGCTGACGGCGAACACCAATGCATTCAGCACGATCGGCGCAACAATCAACCCCAGCGTGATCGGGCTTTTCCAAATTGACCACTTCATAAACGCGGGCTGCAATCGCGCCGGCTGGACAAGTTGTGTTGGCCCCATCTGGAATCGCACCCGAAAAGCCTCAACGAAATCTTCCATACTGGCCGGCGACACACCATAAGCGCCGGCTTGGGTCACAATGATGATCTGCCGCTCGAGAGGCAGGGTGCTGAACAGGTCGATCTTGCCCAAGGCAGGGTGCTCTCCGCGCCCGATCCACCAGCCGGGCAACGGCAAACGGAGAAGTCGCATGTCTGGTGCGATATCCGAGCCGGCGATCACGCGCTGCACTTCGCCCATTGGAATGACCTGCCGAATCGGCCCGTAACGAATGACAAAGGCGTTGCGATCGATGGCATAGCTGGTATGCGTGAGAGCGTAAGTGTGCCACCCTGCCCAGCCGATGAAGAGCGCCAAACCCAGCGCAAGCGTTATGAGAACAAAGGTGAGCAAAGATTTGGGCAGTGCAACGGCTAGTGCCAGCAAAGTGAACAACACCGCACAGGCAGCCGCCATGGCAGCGATGCCGGCTATCAGCGCCGGGCGTGTAGGAGCGGTAAAAACGACCATCGCTTTCCTCAGCCCATCATCGGTCGGATGACATTCGCCTGTCAGCAGTTGCCCACACAGCATACAACGGGTCGCACTGAAACAGCCGCGCGCACGGCGCGCTGCAATCGCGCATGGTGATGCGCGACCAGCCCCCTGACGCAGCAAAGTATAACGCGACCAATTGCAGATGCTCTTCATCGCTGGTTTCGAGCCACACTTGCACTGCTTTGGTGGGAAAACAGCGATTGCTGAATGAAACAACAAAGACTCCGCCTGGCTTCAGCACGCGCAACACCTCGCGGAAGACCTGCACCGGCTTTTGCAGATATTGCACCGACACAGCGCAGCACGCTGCGTCAAATTCGCCGTCCTTAAACGGCAATGTGGGTTTCGCATTCAGGTCTTGGATGAAGTAGTCTGTCAACTGCGGATTGTCTGCCAGCTCTTCCTTGTTCATTCCTAAACCGCACACGCGGCTAAAGATCATGTCGGGGGGCAAATGGGAGCGCCAGGAACTCATCAGATCCAGAATGGCGCCGCCGGCCGGCAGCAGTTCGCGATACAGGCCGGTGAGCGCACGGATTGCTTCTTGATCAAGATGGACAACCTTGCGCACCTGCGCGTAAAACAGGTAGTCTGGGCTGGGATCTTGTTTGTCGAATAGGGCCGGATCCCACTCGGCAACATTGTCAGGCCTCAGTTCCATGGGGCAGAATGGTACATCGTTCGGTCGGGGCCAAATCTTGCTTCTAACCGATGTTAACGGCAAGGCCGGCCTCTAACTGACTACGTTCAGCGGCTTCTAAAAAGCTTACGATCTCAAATGTCTCTTCGATCGGAACTGGCGAAATGCCGCTGCGAAAGAATGCCATGACCTGTGTCAGCAGGGTGTAATAGTGAGGGGGTGTCTGTGCTGCCAGCGCCAGACGCGTGCCGGCGTTGGTGTGAACAACACAGCCAAAATCGTTCTGCTCCAGCCGCGTACCGCGCATCACTCCTGCTTGTCCATCACGCCACTCGCCGATGACGATCTCTATATCGCGGGTTGACATGCGGCGCACGCGGGCACATCCGGTTCCCATAAACGCAAAGAGCATTTCAGCACTGTGGATGCCGTACCAAAACAGGCCGGGATAGTCTTCCAAAATCGGCATTGGCCCAAATGCTTCACAGGATTGCACCTTTTCTGCCGGGTCAGAAATCAAATTGTCAATGCCGGCAGCGTAACGCAGGGAGGAGCAGGACATTAGCGGTGTGCCGGTGTGTTCGGCGATGCGGATGATCTCTCGCGCCTCGGCGGTTGTGGTGGCAAATGGTTTGTCGATAAAGACCGGCTTGCCAACTGCTGCCCGCCGAAACTGCTCCAGGTGCTGTCGGCCATCTACACTTTCGAGCAGTATGGCATCGACCTGAACAACCAGTGTCTCGATGTCGTCCACCAGACGCACGCCGTATTGGGCGCGCAATTCTGCGGTGAAGCCGGCCACGCGATTTCGGCTGAGCGAAAACGCCTCGGACCCTCCAGGCACAGCGGCCACAATCTGCCCGCCGGCCACGTGCCACGGCTGTTCCGAGTCGTGAAGAATACCGGCGAAGGCCGCGCAATGGGAGGTGTCCAGCCCGATCATGCCAATCCTGATCAAATCGCTCATCTAAAACCTCCTGCTAAAGCTACCTTACCTTCAACTGCTTATCTGGTGGCAGTCCTTGACTGTGTGAAGAGACAGACGTAGAACGCTGTCCTTGCGGCAAGAGCGGGATGATGACGTTTGCGTGTCCGCACTGTTCACCTCTGCCGCATTCTGGCTGGCCGATCTCACGCTGCACGGGTGAGATCGGCCAGCGCCCTGCGCAGCCGGCCCTAGGCAATCTTTGCTAGACGAATCGTCAGGTCGGCCATACTCTGGGCACCGCACACGACAATCGAGCCGCTGCGCGTTGGCTCGAGACGCCATTCAGCCGGGTAGTTGTTTAACCGCGTTTCGACCACCTCGATGCCGGCAGGCACAACCCAGCCCATTTCAAATGTGTAAGCCGGGTCACTGCATACAACCTGGATGCGGCGTTCCGTCTCGTTCTGCGCCAGCGTCACATCAACCGTTGCCGCGCCGACACGTACGTGACGCAACGAAGCCTGGGGCCACGTAGCCGGCAAGTTGCCGATCACCCGCAATCGTTTCTCAGCAGCGCGCGGCGCGATGCCGAACACGCCCTCTACAATCGGCGAGATCACACCGAGCGCCGACCACAATTGCAGAAAGCACCATTGATCCGGCAATGCTTCACTGATGGCGCCGGGGGTGCGCACCGCAAGCACATCAGCCAGTTTGCGCACGTATCCCAGCGCCTGTTCCAACCGACCGTAGCGCGCCTCGGCCAGCGCCAGCAGGCCGGTATTGATGCTCATCACATCGCGCCGGTCGGGATGTAGCTTCATACCCCACTCGTTGCAAAACTCAGCCGACTCCAGGCGGGTGAAGGCGTGTGCTGCTTGGGGTTCGCTCGCTAAGCCTGCTTCAAGCGGACACAGGATGATCCAGTGCCGCAGCAACCACGGCAGATCAACCTCGTCAGGTGCGCCGGCATGTCGGGCCAGTTCGGTCGTGAATAAGCCTGCACCGATCTGAGCCTGTTCAAGCGAACCCGCCAGCCAATCCTGCTCGCGCACCATCTGTTCCAGGTGGGTCAATAGCTCATTTACTTCGCGCTTGCTGGCCCGCACGTCGGCGAACAATCCTTCCTGTTCCAGCCACCACTCGCGCCGGATGCGTTCAGCTAACTCATCTGCTCGCCGGCGCAGCTCAGGCAAGATGGCTGTATCACCGGCAATCTGGGCCAGCTCGCCGAGTGCGGCAAGCGCCTCGCAGGTATAGGTCGTTACGTCGATACACTCCAAGCCGGCGTGCATCTCCGGCGTCTCGATGATGCTGCGGCCTGAGGGGCACAGGTCGCCGTCCGGATCGCATCTCCCTAGTGTGTACTCAAGCAGAGCTTGCTTACAAAAAGGATATAGCTCGCGCACCCATGCCGAATCGCCTGTCCACAGCCAATACTGGTGTACGGCGCGCACAAACGCCGGCGCTTCGACCAGATTGCCGTTGTTAAACACAACGCCCGTCGTAGTCAGCTCGTGAATCACGCGGCCTGGTTGGTCGGGATTGGCTGCCAGGCTGGCTTGGTGCAGCAAGCGCAGGCTGTCCTGCGTTAAGTTAAACAAGCCGGCTTGCAACATAGGCAATGCGGCGTATTCGATGTCGATGCCGAACCACCACGGGTAGACCGGCAAGCCTGCGCCCACGCCGTGCCCGAGGCCGGGTACATCCCGTGCCAGCATCTGGCAATTGACCTTCGACCAAGCAAATGCGCGGTTCAGTCCTGCATCTGGGCAATCCAGGGCGCACGTGTCAAGGATGGTGTGATAGGTCGCTTGTTTGGCTCTGAACAACGCCGTATGTTCTGCGCGCAGCCGGCGCAGCGTCTCCAGCGCTTCGTCCTCGGACTGGGCGCTGCCGGCGATAAAGAAAGTGAGTTGGCCGTCACCGGTCAGCGGCCAGCTCACGCCGGCACATGCGCCCTGGCCGGCGGTGCGTTGAAAAGCGATCTCGACTTGATCGAGTACGATGTCGGTCGCTGTAACATCTGCCCCGATTGCAGCAAACCAGGGATTGTCGCGATCACGGAAGATCAGGGCTTGGTCTGTCGTGCGCCACGCGACCCGGTCCGGCGTGTCGCGCCAGCCCGCGCGTTCGCCCAGCCAAGCCGGCCGCAAGTCGGACGTGAAACTTGCCCGCACGTGCATTCCCTCCGGCCACGTGCCGGTCGTCGTCACCCGCAGCGAGACGACCAGGCCGGCCAGCCCATCGGGAGCAAAATCGCGCCGACTGACGCGCAGATTCGGAAAGGAGTATTCGAACTCGGTATAGCCGGGCGACACGCGGCACAACTCGGCCTCGGCCAACCAGCGCACGCTGCCGAACGACGGATGAACGAGACCCAGCCAGAATCCGTCCAGCAGCTTGATCGGATGCGCCCAGATACCCCACATCTCGTTGGGCACATGACCACCCCATGAATCGGGGAATAAGCCGTTCTGGGAGCCGATGGCGTATAGGCGGTCGCCGGCGGTTACGACCGGATCGGCCAAGCGGGTTGTTTTTTCAAGCGCCGGCATTCAACGTTCGCCCACGTAAGCAATCACATCGATCTCGACCAGGATGTTCAGCAGTTGGCTGCCGACCGTGGTGCGTACCGGTTTAGGGTCGGGGAAGTAGGTTGCATACACCTTGTTGTAGCGGTCGAATAGGCTGAGGTCGCTCAGATGCACAGTAGCTTTGACCACATCGGCCATCGACGCGCCCGCGGCAGCTAAAATGTTCTTGATGTTTTCAAGTGTTTGCGCCGTTTGCTCTTCGATGGTAGCGCCGACTACGGCGCCGGTGGCAGGATTGATCGGCCCTTGGCCGGCCACAAAGATGAAGTCGCCTGCGCGCACGCACGGCGAGTATGCTCCACCTGCACGGGCGACGCCTTCGGTGTTGACAAGCTGCTTAGGCATGGTTGTTCCCTCAAAAAAGATTTTTGCGGGGCGCAGTATAGCAATCGTTCTGTTTCAGCATTCTGCTCCGGTAGGCTGCTGACTTGGAGCCGCTTCGGTTGGACAAGGTTGACGCTAGGCGGAAGAATATGAATCCATTCACCCGTTCACTCCTCACGCGCATCAATGATCCGGCTTTGATTGAGTTGGTGCGCCACTGGGACGAGCTAGAGGCTTTGATGGTGCGCGTATATCGGCAAGGTCTAGCCAGCGCAGAAGATGAAGCAACTTTTACGCGCCTGCGGGTCTGGTTAAAGCAGGCCCATCCAGTTTGGCAGCATCGGCTGGCGCCTTACTGGCCACGCACGCGGATTGGAGGTATGCCAACCCGAGAAGACCCGCTAGTGCGTCTGCTCGCCATCGAGCGGGCTGCCGATGTGGTGGGGAACTGGGCTGCTCTGCAAACGCTGCCGGCAGCGCGTGAGACGCTTAACTTGATGCTGCTGGATGCAGCGTGACAGGGCCGCAGCAAATTGAATGGGCAGTGAGCACGCGAGGTTGAGAGAAGCGGCGATTTGGCCGACAATATCCCCATGCAGGCGCTCGTCTTTTATGGGTCACATCAGTTGCGAGTCGAGTCAGTGCCCGATCCGTGCCCCGCTCCTGATGAGGTGTTGATTCGTGTCCACATGTGCGGCATTTGTGGTTCTGACCTGAGCGGCTACCTCGGTCATAGCCCGCGTCGCAATGCCCGTGTTCCTCTGATCATGGGGCATGAGTTTTCCGGCCGAATTGTCGAGCTGGGTCGCGACGCGCAGCGTCGCATGGGTGGTGCACTGGCTGTGGGTGACCGAGTCGTGGTGCAGCCTCTGATTGCGTGTGGCGCATGTCCGGCCTGTCGCGCCGGGCGAACGAATATCTGCCCAAATATGGATGTTTTGGGCATCGAACGCGCCGGCGCATTTGCCGAACTGGTCGTTGCGCCGGTTAATCGCGTGTTTAAACTGCCTCCTGAAACAAGCGACCTGGACGCTGCGCTGGTCGAGACGCTGGCGGTAGAAGTACACGTCTTTCGCAGCATGGCGCCCCCGCTGTTGCGGACGGTGGTCGTGTTGGGAGCCGGCGCGCAAGGGTTGTTGGCGGTTCAACTGGCAAAACTGGCCGGCGCGTCCCTTGTCATCGCCACCGATGTGGTGGCGCAGCGGTTGGAGCGAGCGCGAGCGATGGGTGCAACACACACCGTCCTCAGCACTGCGCAGGATGTGGTTGAGCATGTGCAAGCATTGACGGACGGCTGGGGCGCAGAGTTTGTTGTGGACACAGCCGGCGCGCCGGCTGCGCGCCAGCAAGCCATCGCTGCATTAGCGCCCGGAGGGGTGTTGGCCCTCGTCGGCCTGGGCAAGGGGGAGACATCCCTGAACTTTCTACCGGTGGTGAACCGCGAGTTGCGTGTGTTGGGCAGCTATGCCTACACCGACGACGACTTTCTACGCGCCCTCGAACTGATCACTTCGGGGCATGTGCAGGTGCGCGACATGGTTCAGGTTGCTCGATTAGAGCAAGGGGCGGAGTTCTTTGAGCGACTCACCACCCAGCCGGCCGATTTGGTGAAAGTGATGTTGCAGCCGGCATGATCCGACCCGCTTCTTTCGCGCCCATGATCATCACGTGATGTATTTCTCGCCAATCTGGAACCATGTGCGCTAAACAGAATCCTGTAAAGGTGATTCAGTTCAAAGATACGTACTAATCTGTATTCACAACCTGCTTGAAAGCGCTATCATCCTCTACAGAGGCTGCGCGACCCATCGAGACTCGTCGTTGCCCGCGCTTCAGAACCTCTTCTGCGTGGCCGGCGCATCTGGGTTGTCTCTGCTGGGGGGAGGGAGAATCATTCCAGATGCGCTTGGTCTCGCGGTCTCCTACAGTTGCTGCAATAGTGAAGGTCTTGTCCCCGTTCAACCAGGCGGACAAGTTGTGCCAGGTTCCTGACGCCCAGTTTATCCATAACGTTGCGGCGGTGGACTTCGACGGTGCGCACGCTGATCCCTAATTCCTCACCGATTTCTTTATTGCGGTAGCCGTTCACAATCCGTTCCAACACCTGGCGCTCCCGTTTGGTGAGCGAAGCGAGAGCTTCCTCTGCGAAGGTCTGCTTTTGTAGACGATGGAATTACATGCACCAGTCGAGGGGGGACGACCAGCTCGCCGGCCCGCACTGTGCGAAGTGCCTGGAGCAGCTCTTGGCTGCTGGCTGACTTAAGCACAAGCCCGTGTACACCGGCTTGCATGGCTCGCTCGACAAATTGTTCATCGTAGTTGTGAGAAAGCAGAAGAACAATAAGAGCATGTTCACACACAGCCGCGATCTGACGCACCGCTGAGAGAGCGGCCATCTCCGGTAAGTCCACATCGACCAGGGCTATGTCGGGCCGATTCATTTGTGCCTGGTGTAGAGCCGAGAAGCCATCGCTTGCTTCGATGCACTCGTATTCACCACTCTCGCACAAGGCCGCGGCGATTCCACGACGGGTGATGTCGTGGCCCTCAGCAATCAGTACACGCATCCTTTCGCCATCGCGAATGAGTTCTGCCGGCACAGGAATCTCGATGATGACCGTCGTGCCTTTGCCCGGAGCGCTCTCGACGTTGAAATCACCGTTCAACAGGCGCGTCTGGCGGCGCACGCCGGCCAAACCAAATGAGTGGGCGGGACCATTGTTCGAGTCCAACAGGGACGGATCAAAGCCGATACCGTCATCTTGCACGGTCAGCCGCACGGTATTCGCGCCGATATGCAATTGGGCCGAAATTTCGCGCGCTTGGGCGTGACGCACGGCGTTGTTCAATGCTTCTTTTAGCCCGCGAAAAACGACGCGCTCGATTTGTATCGGCATCCGTCGGATACGGCCGGTGGTATGGAAGCGGATCGGTTGCTGAGTGGCGACGGCTATGTGCTCTACGTAGCGTCGTGCGGCGGCAGCCACGCCGGATTCATCCAGCACCTGTGAGTCCAGGTCCATCGCCAGTGCGCGCACCTGTTCGCTCACCTGATTGAGCAAGCGCATTGCTGATGGCAATGTCTCCGGCGCCGGCTGCTCACCGCTCGGTGGATGACAAACTGTTATCAGACTCTTCTGCAACAGGGAGAGCGAGTGGCCGATGGTATTGTGCAAGCGTTCAGCAATTTGGTTGCGTTCGTCATCGCGCGCGCTGGCTAGTTGGCGTGCCAGTTCACGAGCTTCGACCTCGCGACGATGGGCATCCTCATAGGCACCGCGCAAGGCTAAGCCGGCGGCTGCCAGTGTGCCAAATAGCGTCAGCACATTCACGTCCTCATCTGCAATTTGCCCTGTCTGCCGTCTTACCACGGCCAACGCCCCCATCACCCGTTCTTGCCAGACAAGCGGCAGCGCCACACCAGACCGGAAGCCAAACGTGAGTCCCGCCTCAACGCGGTGCTCCCATGTTGAATAATCGCTGACCCGTTGCATACGGCGCAGCGACACAGCGCGTCCGCTCAACCCTTGTTCCATCGGCACGCGGGCACCGATTATGGATGCCGGCAACCCTTCGACTGCGGCAACAAGCAGTTGCCCGCTCTGGTCATAGCGGCTGAGCATGATTGCGTCTGCCCCGATGATGAGTCGCCCAGCCTGGCGGACGATGATGTTCAACAGATCGTCCATCGACCCAGCCTGGGTTAAGGCCAGGCCGGCCTGGTATAAACCGGTCAGCCGCGCCACGATCTGAAGTTGTGATTCGTATAAATCGCGGTAGTCTTCAAGCAACAAAGTGGTTTGACGCTCGGCTTCTTTGTAGGCGGTGAGGTCTTGAATCTGAGACACGACTGCGACGGGCCGGCCTTCGTTATCGTGCACAATAGAAGCACTGAGCGACACCCATAGTGCACTACCATCTCTGCGCACGTAACGCTTCTCAATCTGCATCGAACGACGCCGGCCGGCAATCATGTCTTGTCCTTGTTGCAGATTGATCGCCAAATCATCTGGGTGGGTGAAAGATCTAAAGTGTTGGCCGATGAGTTCTTGACTGGAATACCCGATCATGCGGCAGAAAGCCGGGTTTGCTGCCAAACATCGCCCTTCTAGATCGGCGATCACCAGCCCGATCGGCGATTGCTCAAACAAGGTTTCAAAGGCGTGGTGGAGGTATGCAAGGAAGCTAAGCGGGCGCTTGCAGTCCATGGCAATTCAAGAAGTAGCGGGGTAAAAGAGCGAAGTGCGTAAATCCATTCAAGTGTAAGAGGGGACACCTTCGGGGTTTTAGGATGACGCTGTTGAGCAAGCCGATGTCGGCTGCTGCCGGGGTTGGTGATCAACAAATGGATGACGTATCGCTGAGCCGCTATCAATAGGCGCTACCGGCACCAAATCAGCCCCAACCAGCGTGACGGGCAAATGCGAGTGCATCTTCGTCCTCCGCGTTGAGTATAGCCCTGCGCGCTTGTCCTGAGAAATCTGTTTTAATGCTCCTGTCCAACAGCGGTGCTTGTCTGGCTCGATTGTGTTTTCTGATTCTGCGGTCGAGAAATGGGATCGTGTCAGTAGGGTAAGTGTTGCCCCAAAGCAACCACTTGTGCAAGAAGATCGTGACGTGACGGTCGATTGATGCCGGAGAGTAGATAAGCAAACGCGCCCCATGAAGGGGCGCGTAAGTGTAACGATGTCGGTAACGGGTGAAACGGTCTTGTTCCCAACCCCTACCGTTGCAAGGATTTACCCAATCTTCCTGGCAATTTCAGCTAGCAAGCGCTCGCGTGTTTCTTCAAGCGGGATGCGCTCGATCACGGGCGCAAAGAAACCCTCTACAATCAGCCGGCGCGCTTCAACCTCTGGAATACCTCTCGATCGCAGGTAAAACATCGGTTCTTCTTCCAGGCGTCCGACTGTTGAACCATGGGTACAGCGCACGTCGTCTGCTTCGATCTCCAGGCCGGGGATCGAGTCGGCACGGGACTTGCTGGACAGTTGCAGATTGCGGTTAGCCTGATAGGCGTCTGTCTTTTGCGCGCCGGGGAAGACGCGAATGTTGCCTCGCCACACCGTGCGTGCCTCATCGCGTAAGGCATTCTTGTACAACAGATCGCTCTTGCAGGCCGGCGCGATGTGATTTTGTTGCGTGTCGTAATGTAATTGCTGTTTGCCGTCGGCAAAGAAGACGCCTGACAACAACGCCGTGCCGCCCTCGCCCAGTAGATCGGCCTCGATGGCCGACTTGGTGTAGCGTGATCCCAATCCGCCGGCCACCCAGTGCAGTGTTGCGCCGGCGTGCAAATGGGCGCGCTCGTTGGTGAAGTTCCACACGTTGCGTCCCCAGTCCTGAATGCTCACGTAGTCCAGTTGGGCATCTTTGCCGAGCACGATCTCGACTGCGCCGTTGTAGAACACTTGCGCCGGCTGGCCGTGAGTCGGCTGGCCGTGCGAGGGCGAGGCGAATTCTTCAATCAAAGTGGCTTGCGCGCCTTCCTCCAGCACGATCAGCGTGTGATTAAAGCCGGCGCGTTGGTCGGCGCTCATCCAAGTTGCTGCGCGCAGCGGTTGCTCGATGCGCACACCTTTCGGCACGCGCAGCACGACGCCGCCGCGCATGAACACACCGTGCAGCGCTGCAAAATACGCGTCGGTCAGCTTGACGCACTCGGTCATCAGGTGATTTTCCAGCCAATCTGCGTGCTGGTAGCTGGCCGACAGTAAGTCGGTGAAGATCACACCCTGCGCGTGCAGGTATTCATCCAGGTGTGACACGACCGGCGCGCCGTTCACATGTGCAACGACGCCCGGCGCATTGGCGTAAATGAACGGGTCCAGGAAGCGGCGCGCATCGTCATCCAGCGCCTGATCGCCGGTGGGCAATTGAATGGTCGCCAACACCTGGTCAAGCTTGAAGGCCGACAGATCGACCCGCCGCCAGAGTTCATCGCTGCGTTGAGGGGCAGGCGTGTCGCGGAACACGCGCAGCGCCTCCAGCCGGCGCGCGACCATCCAGGCCGGGTCGTCGGCTGCTGAGGCGTAGGCTTCGACGAACTCGCGCGTCAACTCCCCACTTTTCACCAGCGGGGCCGGTTTCAGGGTAACGACTGCCATCTTTATCCGACCGTCCCTTCCATCTGCAACGCAATTAGCCGGTTCATTTCGACGGCGTACTCCATTGGCAGCTCTTTGACGAGCGGCTCGATAAAGCCGGAGACAACCATAGTGGAGGCTTCCTCTTCGCTCAAGCCGCGACTCATCGCGTAGAAGAGTTGCTCTTCGCCGATCTTGCTCACCGAAGCCTCATGGCCGATGGTCACGTCGTCGTTGTCCACTTCAATATATGGATATGTATCGCTGCGGCTGTGCTCATCGAGAATCAGCGCATCGCACACCACATTGCTGCGGCTGCCGCGCGCATCGCGATACACCTTTAGGAGGCCGCGATAGCTCGCGCGCCCACCGTCCTTGCTGATCGACTTGCTGACGATTTTGGAGGTGGTGTTGGGTGCGGCGTGAACGACTTTTCCGCCGGCATCTTGGTGCTGACCTTTCCCTGCGAAGGCAATCGATAGGATTTCGCCGTGTGCGCCCGGTCCCATTAGATACACCGCTGGGTACTTCATGGTCAGCTTAGAACCCAGATTGCCGTCCACCCACTCCATCGTCGCACCCTCGTATGCTACGGCGCGCTTGGTCACCAGGTTGTACACATTCGTTGACCAGTTTTGAATGGTAGTGTAGCGACAGCGCCCGCCTTTCTTGACGATGATCTCGACCACGGCGCTATGCAGCGAGTCGCTAGAGTAGATTGGCGCTGTGCAGCCCTCGACGTAGTGCACATATGCGCCTTCATCAACGATGATGAGCGTGCGCTCGAACTGGCCGACGTTCTTGGCGTTGATGCGGAAATAAGCCTGAAGCGGCAAGTCGATCTTCACGCCCGGCGGCACATAGATGAACGAGCCGCCCGACCACACGGCGCTGTTCAGCGCAGCAAATTTGTTATCGGTGTAAGGAATCACCGTGCCGAAATGCTCGCGGAACAGCTCGGGGTGTTCGCGCAGGGCTGTGTCGGTGTCGAGAAAGATCACGCCCTTGTCGGCCAGCTCTTTAGCAAGATTGTGATAGATGACTTCGGACTCATACTGGGCGCCTACGCCGGCCAAATACTTCTTCTCCGCCTCAGGAATGCCCAGCCGATCGTAGGTTGTCTTGATTTCCGGCGGCAATTCATCCCAGGAGTTCGCTTGCTCCTCGGTTGGCTTGATGTAGTAGTAAATGTCGTCGAAGCGGATATCCTTAAGAGCCGGCCCGCCCCAGTTCGGCATCGGCTTGGCTTGAAACGCTTCCAGTGAGCGCAGCCGGAACTCGGTCATCCACTGCGGCTCACCTTTGATCCACGAAATCTCCTTAACGATCTCGGCATCTAGCCCTTTGCGGCTCTTGAAGGTGTAATTTTCCGGCACGAAGAAGCCGTACTTCTCCGCGTAGCTTTCGTTGACTTCAACCTGAGTCTTGTTCTCGGCCATTTCACCCATCCTTGTTTGGGCTTATCGAGTGTGTGCGCTATGGGTCAGCGGCTGGGGCGCTCCGGCTCGGCCTCCGGCTCGCGCAGCCAGTCGTAGCCCTTCTCTTCGAGGTGTAGCGCCAATTCTGGTCCGCCTGCTTCAACAATGCGGCCGTCGATGAGCACGTGCACGAATTGCGGCTTGATGTAGTTGAGCAGGCGCTGGTAATGCGTGATGACCAGCACGCTCATCTGCGAGTCTTGAGCATGGAGTGTATTCACGCCCTCGCTGACGATGCGCAGGGCATCGATGTCGAGGCCGGAATCGGTCTCGTCCAGAATCGCGATCTTCGGCTTGAGCATTGCCATTTGCAGCACTTCGGCGCGCTTCTTTTCACCACCGCTGAAGCCGTCGTTTAGATAACGACCGGCAAAGGATTCATCAACCTTCAGAATGCGCATCGCCTCGCGCAACTGCTTGCGAAATTCGGGAATAGAAATGCCTTTCACATCTGCCGGCACAACGCCGCCGTTGCGAGCGGCTGCTTCGGCCTTGATGCGCGCGTTGAGCGCCGTGCGCAGAAAGTTCGCCACGGTCACCCCAGGGATGGCCACCGGATACTGGAAGGCCAGGAACAGACCGGCTCGGCTGCGTTCGTCAGGCTCCATCTCCAACACGTTCTGGCCGTTGAAGATGACCTCGCCGGCCGTGACTTCGTAGCCAGGATGGCCCATGAGCGTGTACGCCAATGTGCTCTTGCCTGATCCGTTCGGCCCCATGATTGCGTGAATCTCGCCGGGGTTCATGCTCAAGTTCAAGCCTTTCAGAATCGGCTTGCCCTCGACGCTCACATGCAGGTCGCGAATTTCAAACCACTTTGTTGTGTCCACGTGTGCTCCTCTTTTGTCCTCAAGTTGCCGGCCTGCGGCGGCCTAAATTCTTACCCTATTTTGTCTGGACGCGCAGTATAGCCCCCTCACCGGGGTCTGTCAATATTTATCATGCTCATCTTGTTTATTCCTGGGTCGGAGAGGGATGAGGAAATGCTGAAAATAGGCTCTTTAGGGGGGCGTTTGGCGGGTGTTGTCTGAGGTGGGAGGTGCATGGAAGGCTTGGGCGCGGCTCGATAACAGCGCCAGCGTGATCACCACGCCGGCCAGCACTACCCCTAGTGTGATCAACTTCAGCACAGGAGGCTGGATGAGCAAGGCCACCCCGCCGAAGGTGATGCATACGGCGGCGTATAACGCCACAATCCGCCGCGCGCTCCAGCCGGCGTCGGCCAGTCGCAGATGCAAGTGGCCGCGATCCCCCTCAAAAGGACTTTTGCCCCGGCGCAGGCGGTCGATCACCTGCCAGGCGACATCGGCGATCGGCACCCCCATCACCAACAGCAACAAGGCCACTTTTGCCCCGGCGATGATGCCCAGGCAGGCCAGGGTGAAGCCCAGATACTGTGCCCCGCTTCCTAAAAAGATGCGCGCCGGCTGAACGTTGAACACCAAAAATCCCATCAACGCACCCATTAGGGCAATCGGCAGCAAGGCGACGCTGTATTGGCCCTCGCGCATCATGTGAATGGTCGTCACACCGGCTGCAATCAGAGACACAGTGGCTGCCAGCCCGTCTATCCCATCCAGGAAGTTGACCGTGTTCATCATGCCGAGATACCAAAATAAGCTGAGCGCCACAATCGGCCAGCCGGTCAGCACCTGCTCCCGGCCGATAAGCGGGTTATGAAAGCGCTCGATGAAGACCAGGTGGGCGATCGCGATTCCCGCAGCAAGCGTTTGGGCGGCGAATTGCGGGCCGGCGCGCAGCTCCAAGCGATCATCCAGCAGGCCGGCGACAAAGATCACCACGCTGCCGATCAGCAGGCCGCTGAAGCGTGTATCTTCTTGGGGGTCTAGAGTCGGCACGTTGAACGTTTGGGCGAGAAGCGCTGCGCCGATGAAAGCGATGAACAACGGAACTGCGCCCAACCGCGAGGTGGTGCGGCTGTGTCTGCGCCGACCGCCGGGCTTGTCGGCGATGCCCAGTTTCAAGCCCAAGCGCACCGCCAGCGGCGTTGCCACCAGCGCAAGCACCAAAGCGCCGGCAAATGTTGCGGCAATCGCTGTAAGAGGCACAGTGCGATTGTAATCGCCGGCGTGGATATAATCGCCGCGTGCAGTCTCAATCACCTGGGCAGCCGGCGCGTCAGCCGCGCCTCGCTTCTGCTCTCAACCAGTTCGCCGAGGCCTTTCGTCAGCACTGGTTGTCCATCATCGTGAGCCTGTTGCTGATATATGTCGGCTTGCCCTTTCTGGCGCCTGTGTTGAAGAAGGCCGGCGCCGACGGTCTGGCCCAGGCCATTTATCAACCGTACAAGTTTGTTTGCCACACGTATGCTTTCCGTTCATTCTTTCTGTTTGGCGACCAGCTCGTTTACCCGCGCGGTGAAGGCGAGGGCGAGTTTGAGCGCGCCACCGGCATTAACCCCCTGACGCCGCGTGGCCTGCTAGAAGCACGCGACTTCCAGGGCAACGAGCGGGTTGGCTATAAAGTCGCCCTGTGCCAACGCGATATCGCCATTTATCTCAGCATGGCCATCAATGGCATGATCTTTGGTATGGCGCGCCGGCGCATCCGCCGGCCCATTCCCTGGCCGGTGTTTGTGCTCATCGGCCTTGCGCCGATTGCCATCGATGGCTTCTCGCAATTGCTCAGCCAGCCACCATTGGCAATCTTGCCGTTTCGCGAGAGCACGTGGGCGCTGCGCGTATTGACCGGCGCGCTGTTCGGCGCTGCCATCGCCTGGCTGGCCTTTCCGCTGATCGAAAGCAGCTTTGCTGCCGAAGAGCGTCTAGCTCGTGTGGTATCCACGCCCAACTCGGACGCGCCGTACACGCCTCGTAGCACCTCATGAGCAGTTCGCCCGTCTCACCCAAGCGCCTATCGCCATGGCCGATTGTGATTCTGGCCGGCATCGCCTCGTTGTTCGGCTTTGGCGCCGGCTTGCTGATTGCCTCAACCGCGAATCAGCCCGCTGCGCCGGCCAGCCTGCCGGCTCAACCGGTCATGCAATTCCTGCGGGAAAATGAGCCTGCCCCCGATTTTCAGTTGCAAACCTTCGACGGCCGCGCCGTCCGACTGAGCGACTTCAAGGGACGACCCGTGCTGATTAACTTTTGGGCTTCGTGGTGCCCGCCGTGCAGAGAGGAAACGCCCGACTTGGTAGCTGCTTACGAACAACTTCAGGACATCAATGCCGTCTTCATCGGCATCGGCACAAACGATGATACAGAGAAGCTGAAGCAGTTTGCTCAGGAATACGCCGTTCCCTATCTGATCGTTGAGGACCCTTTGGGCGATGTAAGCAGGCAGTATCGCGTGCTGGGTATGCCGACCACTTTTCTGGTGGACAAAGACGGCATACTGCGCAAGATTGTTAACGGTGTCGTCACGAAGGAACAGGTGATTACACTGATGCGCGAGCTGGCGCGTTGACGCCGGCTGCGCCGATTGTGGAGGAAGCCAGATGAATGAAGCGCCGATTGTTCTCGGCATTATCGGCGGTAGTGGATTGTATGCCATGCCGGGCCTAACCGACACCGTCGAACACCGCATCCAAACGCCTTTCGGTGAACCGTCCGGTGCGGTTGTCGTCGGCACGTTGCGCGGCAAGCGCGTCGCTTTTCTGCCGCGTCATGGACGGGGGCACGTGTTCAGCCCCAGTGAAGTGCCGTATCGCGCCAACATCTATGCGATGAAAGCGCTAGGGATCAACCATTTGGTCAGCGTCAGCGCGTGCGGCAGTCTGCGCGAGCAAATTAGGCCGCGCGACGTCGTCGTACCGGATCAGCTCATTGACTTCACGCGCGGCAAGCGCGCCCTGTCGTTTTTTGGAGAGGGGTGGGTGGCTCATGCTTCTATAGCCGAACCGTACAGCAAATCGCTGAGTGCAGCTCTGGCGCAGGCCATGCGCGACGCTGGCGGCGTTGCCCACCTCGGTGGCACGTTCGTTACGATCGAAGGACCGCGCTTCAGCACCAAAGCCGAAAGCAATATGTTCCGCGCCTGGGGATGCGACATCATCGGCATGACCGCCTCACCCGAAGCAGCGTTGGCGCGCGAAGCTGAGATTGACTTGGCGGTGATGGCCCATGTCACCGACTACGACGTATGGCATGAGTCTGAAGAGCCGGTCACAACTGAGATGGTGATCGAGCGGTTGAACGCCAATCTCGCTCTGGCGCAGCAGGCAATTGCCAACTTAGTTGAAGTGGCAGAGACCCTGCCGCATGAGACGGAGGGCTGTATGCGCTCCGCTACCATCACCGCTGCGGAACGCATCTCGCCGGCTGCGCGCGAGCGCCTGGCGCTGTGGATGGGCAAGTATCTCGCTTAGCCAAGCTGCACGTGTTTGGAGGAGTGCATCTCTATGCAAACGCCGATTCGCTCTAAACCCTCTGCGCCGGCTGCGCTGTGGACGCTGGCGCTGGCGTCGTTCTTGCTCAACGTGGTGCTGATTGCTCTCCTGATCTTGGGCATCATGTGGGCGCGTCGGCTTGCCGCCGATACTGCCGACGCACTAATTGCCTTTGGCAATCAGGATATTAACTACACCCTGCGCTTGAACCAAACCGTTCCCGTGCGCGCGGAAGTGCCGTTTGTGCAAAACGTGGTCGTGCCGATTCGTCAGACCATCGACGTGAATACCGTCGTGACCGTTTCGCGTGAATTGCCCGTTGTGGGAGTCCTTGAATTTGACGTGCCCATCCAGGCGTCGATTCCGGTCCAGTTTGATGTGACCATTCCGGTCAGTCAGACCTTTCCCGTTAATACCGACGTGCCGCTGAACATGGAGATTCCGCTCAGTATTCGTGTCAGCGACACCTCCCTGAAGTCCACGATCGATTCTGTCGCGCGGGCATTGAACACGTTTGCCGGGCGTTGATGCTCTGCCTCATGCTTCGGCAGCCGTGAGCAGGATGTGGTTGCCGGATGGATCGGCGATCCGCTCGCCGTTCTCCTCAGCATGCACGACGATCTCGCTGCGGCGCAGGTGATCGACCAACGCGTGCAAAGCAGACCTGTTCGGCAAGTGGACGGTGAAGTGGCGCAGTCCCACTGCCTGAGCCGGCGGGGGCGGCGCGCCGACGCCGGCCCATGTGTTGATGCCGATATGGTGGTGGTAGCCGCCGGCAGACAGAAAGGCCGCGCTGTTTCCGTAGCGCTGCATCAGGTCGAAGCCAAGCCGCTCGCGGTAGAACGCTTCGGCCTCGGCCAGGTGACCGACATGTAGATGGATGTGCCCGATGCGCGTTCCGGCGGGCAAGCCGGCAGCTTCTTTCTGCGTTCCCAGCAGATTCAGCAAACCTGCCATGTCCAACGGATCGGTCGTCATGCGCAGCTTGCCGTCCTCACGGGGCCAAGCGTCGCTTGGGCGGTCGGCATACACTTCGATGCCGTTGCCATCCGGGTCGGCTAAGTAGAGCGCCTCGCTCACCCCATGATCCGATGCCCCTTGCACCGGATATTCTGTTTCGACAAAGCGCATCACCAAGCGCGCCAGATCGATGCGCGATGGAACCAGGATGGCAAAATGGTAGAGGCCGGTTGTGCGCGCCGGCTTGCGGATTGCGCCGATGGTCTCCTCCAGCACAATCAACGGTTGCTCGGTTTCAACCCCCAGTGTCAGGCGATGCGCTGCTTCGTCTATGATGCCCAAGCCCAACACATCCGTATAAAACGGAACAGTGCGGTGGAAGGTTGAAACCCTCAGGTGCACGCTGCCGATGCGTGTCAGAGGATGGATGCGAAAGGAAGTGTTGGAGGTGTCTTGATTCATGTGACCAACCCTTGCAGCGGCTCGCCGCGCAGAAGACGCAGCGCATTGTTGTAGAACTGGGCGAATTCGCCGGCAGAGATATCGTTGCACGAGCCGATATGCGGTGTGAGCAACACATTCGCGTTCGGGTCACGCTCAATCAACTGCAACAGCGGGTTGTCCGGTGCAATCGGCTCCCATTCATAAGTGTCGAATGCAGCGCCGCTTAAATGCCCTTGCTCGAGCGCGGTGGCGACTGCGCGCTCGTCCACCACGCTGCCGCTGCCGGCCTCGATCAGGATGGCTCCGCGCTTCATCAGGGCGATGCGCTGTACATTCAGCCATTGATCTGTCTCCGACGAGTAAGGCAACAAGCACACCACGATATCGCTTTCTGAAAGCAACTTGTCCGCGTCGCAATAAGCGATGTGAAAGGAGTGCTCGATGTGCGCCGGCAGAGGTGTGCGCTTGTTGTATAGGATGCGGCATTGCCAGCCGACTAAACGGCGCGCCAGCTCGGCCCCGATCTCGCCGAACCCCAGAATGCCGACCGTTTTGCCGTACATCAAGGCGACTTGGGTCTGACCGCTCCAGTTGAAGAAGAAGACATCCTCGGTGGTGCGACGCGGCGGCCCGCCGATGAAGCGCTCTGGCGGTTGGCGCAAGATGGTCTGTTCCGGCATCACACGGCGCAGCACAGCCAGCATTTGCAGGACGACGTGTTCAGCCACCGCAATCGTGCCGACGATCGGTTGTGTTGCCACCGGCACGCCGAACGCCTGGGCGGCCTGCACGTCGATGTCGTGGGCCAAAGAGCCGATGCGCTGGATCAGCTTCAAGCGCGCGCCGGCGGCGATGATGTCGCGATCGATGACGCCGGATCGCTCGCTGATCAACACATCGGCGTGCGGAATGAGTTCAAGCACCTCCGGTTTGGAAGGATTGCGCCGCATGATGACATTCAGGCCGGCCGGTGCAGCCCGTAAACGCCAGTGTTGGTGTTGTTGGCCCAGCGGACACAGATAGAGCACATTCAGGCTGGACATGCTGCGAGTGTACACTACGTGCGTTGTCATGAGGCGTGCTCTGCGAATCGTTGTCATCGGCGCCGGCGATGTGTGGGTTGGGCCGGCCATTCTCTCCGATTTGTTCACTGTCGCCGACCGGCTGCGCGGCAGTGAGCTGTGGCTGGTCGATGCAGACGAATCGGCTGTCGCGCTGATGGCGCGCGTGGCTGCCCATGCCAACGACCTGGCGGGGCGGGCGTTCGCCATTTCTCACACTACCGATCGCCGCGTAGCGTTGGCCGGTGCGCACGTGGTTCTCCTGGCGGCAACCGTCGATCGCCTGGCGACCTGGCGTTTGGATTGGCAACTCCCCCTGCGGCACGGTGTTCGGCACGTGCGGGGCGAGAATGGTGGACCGGGCGGGCTGTCACACGCCCTGCGCAGCATTCCACTCGCGCTGAGCGTTGCCCGTGATGTCGAAGAGCTGTGCCCGACTGCCTTGTTGATCAACTTAACCGATCCGCTCAGCCGTGTCTGCCTGGCGTTGGCGCGACACACCCGCGTTCGCTGTGTTGGCTTGTGCTCGCACGGGACAGAGGGATATCGACTGGTGAATCGCGTGCTTGGGCTAGTCGAGCCGATCGATCAGGCTGAGGCGGCGCGAACAGAGGAGATCGAGCAAAAAATCACGCTGACGATTGCCGGCTTGAATCACTTCACCTTCATCCTCGATATGCGTGAGCGTGCAAGCGGGCGTGATCTGTACCCGGTTTTCCGCGAGAGGGTGCGCCAGATGCCGCCTGATTTTGCGTTGC
Source organism: Thermoflexales bacterium (assembly GCA_025056895.1). GTDB lineage: Bacteria > Chloroflexota > Anaerolineae > J036 > Brachytrichaceae > Roseilinea. Next base: position 49,658 of record JANWVJ010000001.1, on the reverse strand, counting down.
TTTCGCGGCGACTGTTGGATGCGTTTGGGTTGTTCTGCGCTGCCGGCGATTTGCGGGTTGGTGAGTTTCTCGGCTTCGCCCACGAAACGATCCCCCTGCTCGGCCCTGATTTCGCAGCATACGAGCGGCAGCGCGGTGAACGGCTGGCGCAGATGCACGCAGTTGCGCGCGGCGAATCCTCTTTCGACATTCAGCCGGACGGCGCGCGATCGGCGCACCTCATCGTCGCTGTCGCCGAGGCATACGCTGTCGCCGACCCCGTGAGCCGGCTTGAATGCACGGTCAGCGTGCCGAACGGGGGGTGCATCGGTAATCTGCCGGCCGGCGCCGTGGTGGAAGTGCCGGCGGTGGTCAACCGGCTGGGAGTGCACGGCGCATCCGTTGGCGATCTGCCGGCTGGCTTGGCTGCGCTCTTGCGCCGTGAGATTGACATTCAGGAGTTGACGGTTGAAGCAGCCGTGCGAGGTGACCGCAGTGCTGCCTTGCAAGCTCTTCTGCTTGATCCGCACATTCACTCATACACTCAAGCAGAACACCTGCTGGACGACTTGCTGCGCGCCCACGCCAAACATTTGCCGCAGTTTGCCTAAGCGATCAGCCTTAGTACCGTCCCAACGCCAACCCTTTCTGAATGAAATAGCAGTAGGTGTCGTAATACACGGTGTTTGGGATAGAGTGATCGCTGTGCAACACGTAGCCGTATCCTTGTTTGACTGTTGGGATTTTGTTCTCTAGCTCGGCGTCGATCACAGCGCGATCGTTGGTGTACAGGGCGCGCACGTCGATGCCACCCATGAAAGACAGTCGGTCTCCATATTCGCGGTGTAGTTTGAGCAGGTCCATGCCGGCCTTGACTTCGATCACCTGCAACATATCGATGCCGGCGCGTATCATGCCCGGCAACAATGGCTCCACATATCCGCAGGAATGCATGATCACCGGCAAGCCCTTGCTCTTGGCAAAATCGATGGTGAGCGTGTGCGCCGGCTCGATGATCTGCCGGTACATGGCCGGGGACATGAAGGGCCGATGTTTGAACCCCATGTCTTCGTAGTACCACACACCGTCGGGTAATCCCTCTTCGGCGAATAAGATTTCCTGCAACTGCACAATCAATCGAGCGTAGGTCATCGCCATGTCCCGCACCCAGTCGGGGTCTTCGGCCATGCCGATCAACATCCACTGGTGGCCGGTGACATCTTTCATGATCTCGAATACGTTGACCCCAGACCAAGCGAAGAAGCGATTGGCTGCGTGCGCGCGCGCTTTAGCAGCTCGATATTCGTCAAATTTGATGCGCCGGCGCTCTGCTTTCAATCTGGGCTTGATGTGCTCTTCCCAGGTGGCGCGGTCTTTAACCAGAAAATCGATATGCTCCGGTGTCGAGTCATGCAGTTTATGCGTGCGCATCACGGCATAGTTGCCGTTGCGCACCAGGCGCGTCTCTTCGGTTTCTTCCAAAACTTCTGGTGTGAAATCCAGGTCGGCGGTCATCTCGAACGGCCAGACCAGCTCCAAGTCAAAGCCGAAATGATCACACAGCGATTCACCCGGCTTGAGATGCCCTTGTTGAGTCCAAACTGCCTGCGTGTCGTTCCAGAAGTGCTCGAATAAGCCGATGCGATCTACCGGCTTGCGGCGCAGGATGTTGGCGATGCGTTCTCGGCTGGTCAGTTCCATGCTTGTCCACCTCCATTCTTTAAGGTCTCTTTAAGGTCAGATTCCTTTAAGGTCAGATTCGGCACACCGATATTTGTTCTGGGCTCAAGCCGGTGTCGAGTCATGCCAGTTGCCCACGACGTTTTTGCAGCTCTGCAAGGGTCTGCTCATGTTGAGCTTTGGTGATCGGGAAACGCCACACTAACCCCATGCCGATGAGCAAGACGATTGCCGGCGCCGGCCCGATCATCCAGCGAATCGCCAGCAAGGCGCTGTCAGGTTGAACAATCGGTGTGGTGGCATTTGCCGGCGGGGTAATGTAGCCGGACCAGGCCAACACTTGGCTGACCAAGAACAACCCAACCGCCAGCCCCAACTTTTGTAGCAACACAAAGAAGCCGTAGAACGCTCCCTCGCGCCGGCGACCGGTTTGCAGCTCATCCAGCTCAATGACATCCGGGAGCATGGCCCATGGCACAAGATAGGCGGTTGCCACGCCCACGCCGGCCAGCGCGCCCAAGAGGATGATCGTCCATGCTGGCCAGTCCGGTTGCACCACGAACAGCGCGAACGACACGGCGATCCAGAAGCCCATGCCGCGAAAATAAACGCCCTTTTTGCCCACCCGCCTACTGACCCTCGTCCAGATAAACAACCAGATCAACGCGCTGCCTTGCACGGCCAGGATCACCGGCGCGGTCAGCTCCGGTTGACGCAGCCAGTACGTGAGGTAGTACACCACAATCGTTGAGACAGTCTGCACGACCAGCCACGAGGCCAGGTAGATGGCAGTCACATAGCGGAAGGCGCGATTGGCAAATGTGAACCGCAGGGCTTGCAGAATGGGCATAGGGGCTTCCTCTTCAACAGTGTGGCGTTCATAGGTGCCCCAGAACGCGAAGAAGAACGGCACGGTCGCTACAACAGCCCATACCAGCGCAGACACAGCATAAGCAGTTTGCACGCCGGCAGCCGGCTGGACGGCGTTCACGATGATCGGATGCGCTACGGCGGCGATCAGGCCGCTGCCGATCGAGAATGCGAATCGATACTGATTCAGACTGGTGCGCTCATCATAGTCGCGCGTCAATTCTGCTGTGAGGGCCGTATAGGGCACATTGACCACGGTGAATGCCAAATCGAGCATCAACGAGACCACCAGGTAGTACGCAAATTTTCCTGTGTCGTCGAACGGCGGAACCAAGAACAACAGCAGAAATGTTAGGCCGAACGGAATGGCGCCGAACAGGAACCAAGGCCGCCGACGTCCCCAACGCGTACGCAGCCGATCGGATACCATACCCACCAGCGGATCATTGACCGAGTCCCAGATCTTGTTCAACAGCAGGATCAGGCCGGCGGCGGCGGGATTCAGGCGCGCCACATCGGTCAGGAAATACAGCAGGAAGAACGACATGATGGCCGTTGCGACGGCCGGCCCCACGTCGCCGGCGCCAAAAGCCAGTTTGGTTAGAAAGGGCACTTTCTCGGTTGCGGCGGATGGAGCACTGGGTGAGGATTGCATCGGCGAACCTCCGGCGCACAGTGTATATCAGCAATTGGATTAGCGGGATGAGCTGACGCGATCAGACCTGGAGGATGAGGTATCAAGCTGCTTGGCGCAGGGCGATCATCTGCTGGCGCAGGCGATCGATATCTGCGCCGATCAGATGCTCCTCCCCCAACTTGGCCAGTTGACGTTTCTTTTGAGCCAGCTCCGCTGCTGCCTGAACAAGGGCGCGCCGGCGGGGCGCAAGGATGCCCAAACGCGCCCCGGCGGCCGAACGCGCTGTAATCAGCGACTGATATTCCTCGTGCGTGAGCACAGCCGGCACTTCGTCGAGCAGATATGTCTTCATAATCTGCCGATCATGATAAAGCGCGGCTGCGCTGGCAATCAACAGGCCGACCACTAAGAAGGCATAGTTGATGAGGGCAATCCAAATTGTCGCTCCGCTGGATGCCTCGGCTAAGGTGACTGCGCCATTGTGTATCAGATGCGAGAAGATGGCCACACTCAGGCCGGCAAGTATGGCTATTCCTTTTTGCGCTATGGAAGTGGTGTTGCGCGCGATGCCGAACCCAAGACCGGTGAGCGCCGTCCAGAAGCCATGCATGAAGCCAAATACGATCACCCGCAGAAAGAACAACGCCACCCATTCCTCGGCCGTTTCTGTTCCCATTAGGTACAGCACATTCTCGACGAAAGCAAAACCAAAGCCGGCTGCTGCGCCGTACACAATCCCGTCCACCCAGCCGTCAAACTCCTGCCTGCGCGCCAGATAGATGATGGCTACTGCTGCACCTTTTACCAGTTCTTCGGTGATCGGCGCGATGATCGATGCCCCGACCAGCGCACTTGCCAGCGAGTCTTCCCCCAAGATCAACGTCAGCGGGAGCGACAAAATGAGCTGCAACACGAGCGCGATGAGAACAGCCGGCGCAGCACCCCACAAAAATGCCGCAACCACATAGCGGGTCGGTTCTTTCTCAAATCGATCGATTCCCTGCACGACGCGGAAATACATCAGCGTCATCAGGCCAACCAGGCCCACAGTGAACAAAAAGCTAAGCACGCTTAGAATTGTATTCATCTCAGGCGGGCTGTTGACGCGCGTGCGTACAGGCAGTGCGCCGGCGGTGAAAGAATGCACAGAAGGCCAGGCCCATGATTCGTGAACAGGAACTACGAGCGTTGCTGTCGGCTGTACGCGCAGCGGAGTGCGCCTCCGTTATCGGTTTAAGCAATACCGGCAAGTCAACTCTGCTGCGGGCTGTCTGCTCGTCAGCCGTTCGCCGGCTGGTGTGGCAGCAACCGGACGAGCGTTGGTTGTTTGTCTATGTAGATTGCAACCTGATGCCGGAGCGGAGTGAGCGCGCCTTGCATGAGATTGTGTTGCGCAACGTGATCGAAGCCTTACGGCAGAGCAACACAACGGAAAGCTTGCTCTCGCGCTTGAATGTGTTCCGCCAGCAAGTGGTGCAGCCGCCCACGCCATTGCGCAGCGCGTTGGCATTCAATGAGGCGCTGACCGTGCTATGCGAGGATTCAGGCCGACGTATCGTGCTCGCGCTGGATGAGTTTGACGATCCGTTTGAGAAGTTGGATGGGCGCGTGTTTCTCAATCTGCGTGCCAGCAAGGATCGCTTTGGCGACAATCTCACGTTTGTGACGGCTACCGACCGCCCCTTGTCAGAGATACGCGCTGATTACGAGGCATCCGAATTTGTGGAGTTGTTTGCTGCCCAAACGCACTGGATCGGTTTCCTGAATGCCGCCCAATCACGCGAATTGGTTTGGGAACTGGCCAGAGCCGACGACTTCACACTCGAGAGCGATGAGGTCGATTTTCTAGTGCATCAGGCCGGCGGACATCCCGGCCTGCTCAAAAGCATTGTCCAAATCTACGGGCGTGTTGCAGCCGGCGCTCCAAAGAGCGCACAACGCGAAGCGCAATCGGTCGCTGCATATGCCTTCGATGCAGATGCTACTGTGCATCAGGAGTGTCTGAAATTGTGGACGCAATTGACTGTTCCCGAACGCGACACCTTGATGGCGCTGTTCGGCCACGGGCGCGTTAATGAGCAGGCACTGGATCAGGCGACATTGACTCGATTGCGCCTCAGAAACCTATTGCCTTGCTCGCCGAGCACAGAGGATAGCAGTGCCCCTGATACCGGGCCGGCAGTAGGAGCCTTATGGCAATCCTTTATCAAGCGCCAGGCCTTGTCTGCTGGCCGGCGCGAACGCGGCGTGCGGGTGGATGTGGAAGCCGGCGATGTCTATGTAGATGGCCGGCCGATTGAGACACTGACCGAGCTGGAATACAAGTTGTTGCTCCTGCTCTACGGTCGGCTCAACAAGATCGTGGACAAATACACCATCGTTACCGAAGTGTGGGGCGAGAACTACTTGAACGAGGTCGATGACGCGCGGATCGAGAAGCTGGTCAGCCGGCTGCGCGCCAAACTGGAACCGGGAGCGCCGGAACCTGTTTATTTGCTGACCGTGCGCGGGCGCGGCTATAAACTGGTCGGGTGAAAATGTGCTGCCCGTCAATCCTTCTTTTCTTCTTTCTTCTTACCCCTTGACACATCCATCGCCATCCGTTAGTATCTTGGACCGAAGGTCATGACTCGCGGAGCCTTCTCGTTTAGCAGCTTCTGGTTTTACGGCTACTTTGCCAGCGGCAACAGTAGCTTACGCTCACGCGAGTCTGCCCAGGCAAGCACAACCTGAAGCAGGCGGCACACAGTAAATCAGAGCGCGGAGCAGTAAGCTCCGCGCTCTTTTTGTTGTTAGGCACATCGCACATGGAGGTCTTTCGATTATGTGGTTACGTGGCGTCCGAGGCGCAACGGTGGCAGCAGACAACACACCGGAGGCCATCATTGAAGCAACACGCGAGTTACTGGAGAAAATGATCGAAGCGAACGGTATCCAAATTGAAGATGTCGCCAGCGCCTTCTTCAGCACGACTCGCGATCTGAACGCTGAGTTTCCCGCGATTGCTGCTCGTCAACTCGGTTGGACAAGCGCTGCGCTGATGTGCATGCATGAAATGGACGTTCCACATGGTCTGCCGCGCTGCGTGCGCGTGATGATCCACTGGAACACCGCCCGGCGCGCCGACGAAATCAAACATATCTACATCCGAGGCGCCGAGAAACTGCGCCCAGATCGCATTCAGGAGGGTTGAAAGACCGGATAAGCTCGTCGAGCGGTCCGCTCATTTAATCTTGAGCTAAGTTGCTCAATCACCTCGTTCCCGAATTGATCCATCTAACCAATCTATCTATTCGATCGATTACTCAAGTGAGGACAAGACTATGGTCATCATTATGAAGGCGGGCGCAACTGCTAAAGAAGTCGGCGCCATTATGGCGCGTGTTGAGTCGCTGGGGTTCCAGGCCCATCCGATCTACGGCGAAGAGCGAGTCGTCATCGGCGTAGTCGGCAATGACCGGCCGGTGGATCGAACAGTGTTCGAGACGCTGCCCGGTGTTGAAGCCACTTTGCCTATCCTCAAGCCGTTTAAGCTGGCCAGCCGTGAATTCAAGCCGGACAACACAGCAGTTACCTTGATCGGAATGAACGGCCACAGCGTCCGCATGGGTGGCAGGGAAGTCGTCCTCATTGCCGGCCCCTGTTCGGCCGAGAGCCGCGAGCAAGTGCTGGAGTCGGCGCACGCCGTCAAGGAAGCCGGCGCGAAAGGTCTGCGCGGCGGGGCGTTCAAACCGCGCACGTCGCCCTATTCCTTTCAAGGCTACGGTGAAAAGGCGCTGCAATGGATGGCCGAGGCGCGTGAGCAAACCGGTTTAGCAATTGTGACCGAGGTGATGTCTCCTGAGCAAGTGCCGCTGGTGGCTCAGTATGCCAACGTGCTACAAGTCGGTGCGCGCAACATGCAGAACTTCGCTCTGCTCAACGCGGTTGGCGCCAGCATGAAGCCGGTGCTGCTCAAACGTGGCATGGCGAACACCATTGAAGAATTGTTGATGGCCGCCGAATACGTCATGTCGCGCGGCAACTACAACGTCATGTTATGTGAGCGCGGTATCCGCACGTTTGAAACGTACACGCGCAACACACTGGACATCAACGCTGTGCCGGTGCTGAAGAAGCTCAGCCATTTACCGGTTGTTGTTGATCCCAGCCATGCCACCGGCAAATCCGAGTTCGTGATTGCCGCTAGCCGAGCTGCCGTTGCCGCCGGCGCAGATGGGCTGATTGTCGAAGTTCACCCCGATCCGGCTCAAGCTCTGTCCGATGGCGCCCAGTCGCTCACGCCTGAAGCGTTTGCCGACCTGGTCAAGCAAACACGCCGCATTGCCGAGGCGATGGATCGCACGATTTGATATTCAGCAGGTTGGGGTTTGTGATGCGCCATCTCACGGCAAGCACGCAATCCGAAACCTGCACATGGAGATCGAAAGATGGTTATTATCATGAAATCCGAGGCCTCGAGCGCCGAGATCGGGGCCGTAGTCAAGCGCATCGAAGAAATCGGCTTAAAAGCGCATTTGTCGCAGGGCGAAGAACGCACCATCATCGGCGTAGTCGGCAACGATCGCCCGGTCAACCGTGATATGTTTGAACTGCTCAACGGCGTCGAGCGCGTCGTGCCGATTCTGCGACCGTTCAAGCTGGCCAGCCGTGAGTTTAAGAAGGACGATACCATCATCTCCATTCGCGTCAACGGGCGCACCATCTCAATCGGTGGGCCACCGGCGCCGATTGCGCTGATGGCCGGCCCCTGTTCTGCTGAGAGCCGCGAGCAAGTGCTAGAGTCGGCGCATGCCGTCAAGGAAGCCGGCGCCGCTATTTTGCGCGGCGGGGCCTTTAAGCCGCGTACTTCCCCTTACTCGTTTCAAGGTCATGGCGAACAAGGACTGAAATGGCTTGCCGAAGCGCGTGAACAGACCGGCCTGGCCATTGTCACCGAGGTGATGGCTACCGAACAAGTCAACCTGGTGGCCGCTTACGCCGACATTTTGCAAATCGGTGCGCGCAACATGCAGAACTTCCCCCTGCTCATGGCCGCCGGCGCCAGCATGAAACCGATCCTTCTCAAGCGCGGCATGTCCAGCACGATGGAAGAACTGCTGATGGCCGCCGAGTACATCATGTCGCAAGGCAACTACAACGTGATGCTGTGCGAGCGCGGCATCCGTACGTTTGAAACGTACACGCGCAACACACTGGACATCAACGCTGTGCCGGTGCTCAAGCAGCTCAGCCATCTGCCGGTGATCGTCGATCCCAGCCACGGCACAGGCAAATGGGAGTATGTCACCGCTGTGTCCAAGGCAGCCGTCGCCGCTGGCGCAGACGGCTTGATTGTCGAAGTCCATCCCCATCCAGATCAAGCTCTGTCCGACGGCGCCCAGTCGCTCACGCCGGCGCGCTACGCCGATTTGGTGGCGCGCGTGCGCCGCGTTGCCGCAGCCGTTGACCGAACGGTGTAGGCAGCACATCTCGTACAATCAGCGTGTGAGTGAGTCGCCAACTACCAATCACGTGTCTGCCAACCGCCCCTTGACGCTGTGCATCGTTGGTCTAGGGTTGATGGGAGCCTCGCTGGCCCTGGCCGTGCGCGGCCGATATCAGCACATTGCCGGCGTAACCCGGCGCGAGGAAGTGGCCCGCGAAGCACTTGCGCGCGGCATCGTGGACTCGGCCTCAACGTCTCTGCAACAAGGTGTCGCACAAGCCGATCTGATCGTGCTCGCTACGCCGGTGCGCACGATCATCGATCAACTCCACGCGCTGGCCGGCAGCGCGCCGGATAACGCCATCATCACCGATTTGGGCAGCACCAAATCCGAAATCATCCAAGCGATGAATCAACTTCCTCCCCGCCTACGCGCTGTTGGCTCGCATCCGATGTGCGGTAAAGAGGTGACCGGTCTCGACGCCGCCGATGCCGATCTCTATCGTGGCAAAACATGGATCGTGACTCGTTCGGCCCGCAGTGACGATGCGGCCCTGACCGTCGTTCAAACTCTGGCAGAGGATGCCGGTGCAGTCCCTCTCGAATTGGAGCCGGCGCAACATGACATGCTGGTTGCATTTGCCAGCCATCTGCCTTATGCCTTGGCTGTGGCCCTGGTGACAACCGCCGATCAGGCCAGCTTGAATGACCCCGCTCTATGGCGCGTGACTGCCAGCGGCTTTCGTGACACCAGCCGCGTAGCGGCCAGTGATGTAACGATGATGCTTGACATCTTGATGACCAACGCGCCAGCTGTGACTGGCGCCATTCGCGACTTTCAATTTGCTCTGGACCAACTGACCGCCCTGATCGAACGCAAGGATGAGGCCGGCCTGCGCGCGTATCTTGCTGCGGCTGCCCAGACGCGCAAGGCACATTTCTGAGGCAGGCTGCCGATAGGGTGTGTCATCAGACCTGTTGGGATCACTCTTCAACCAGAATGAACCAGCTCATTCGACAATGAACCAACTCATTTGCCCCGCTCAAAGCATGTCCGGATGGGTGCGCGTCCCCGGCGATCGCAGCGTGACCGTGCGCGGTGTGCTGCTCGGCAGCATTGCCGATGGCACGAGCCGGCTGATGGACTATCTGGATTGTGACGATACGCGCGCTGCGATTCACATCATGCAGCAACTGGGCGCGGGCATCCGAAACGAAGGACATACGTTGATCGTGGAAGGACGCGGCTTGCGCGGTTTGACGCCAGCCTCTGCGCCGTTGTATTGCGATTCATCCGGCACGACGATGCGCCTGTTGGCCGGCTTGTTGGCTGGGCAGTCGTTTGCCAGCGTATTAGATGGCAGCCCGCAACTGCGCCGGCGACCGATGCGCCGCGTCACCGAGCCGCTGAACCGCATGGGCGCGTCTATCAGCGATCGCGACGGCTGCGCACCGTTGCATATCCCCGGCGCGATGTTGCGCGGCATCTCCTACACCTTGCCCATCGCCAGCGCACAGATCAAATCGGCGCTGTTGCTGGCCGGCTTGTACGCCCAGGGCAACACCGCCATCGAAGAGCCGATCCTGACCCGCGACCACACCGAGCGAATCATGGAGCTGATGGGAGCGCACATTCAGCGTCGCGCCAACCTCATCACACTTGACCCCACACCGGGCGGTCTTGCGTCGATTGATCTGACGGTGCCGACCGATTTTTCATCAGCCGCTTTCTTTCTGGTAGCAGCTTGCATCCATCCTCAAGCCGATCTGCGTTTGAAACAGGTCGGTCTCAACCCGACCCGCACCGGTTTGTTGGATGCACTGCGCGCGATGGGAGCGCGCATCGAAGTCGAATCGGTCGATGATGCCGGCGAGCCGATAGGCGATATCGCCGTCAGATCGAGCGCCCTGCGGGCCATCACCGTCGGCGGCGAGCGGGTGGCGCGTATGATTGACGAATTTCCGGTGTTTGCTGTGGCGGCTACGCAGGCCCAAGGCGTCACCACGGTGCGCGACGCAGAAGAATTGCGTGTGAAAGAGAGCAACCGCATCGATGGTCTGGTGGAAGAACTACGCAAAATGGGCGCCCACATCGACGCTGCGCCGGATGGCTTTGTTGTAGAAGGGCCGACTCACCTGCGCGGCGCGGTAGTCGATGCGCGCGGCGATCATCGTATGGCGATGGCGCTGGCTGTGGCCGGCTTGATCGCACACGGCGAAACCATCATCACCGGCGCCGAGTGCGTGAGCAAGACCTATCCCGACTTTTTCCGCGACCTGGCGCGCCTCGCCCCGGAGGCCGTGCAGTGAAGCGCGTGGGCTTGATCGGCTTTCCGGTGGCGCACAGCGCCTCGCCGGCCATGCAACGTGCTGCGTTTATCGCCGCCGGCTTGGATTGGCAGTATGAACTGTGGCATACACCGCTCGAAGAACTGGCCGAGTGCGTGTGGCGCATCCGCGCCGACGATAGCATCGTCGGCGCCAACGTGACCGTGCCGCACAAAGTTAACGTCATGCCATTTCTGGATGAAATCGGCCCGCACGCCGAGGCCATTGGCGCGGTGAACACGATTGTCAAGGTCGATTCCGCCTCACAACAGGCTGCTTCGCCGCGCCCAATGCGCTTGATCGGCGACAACACCGACTGGGTTGGCTTTCTAAATGACCTGCGTCGGCATGGAATTGAGATCGAGGCGGCAAGGCAGGCCCAGGCAGCAGCGTTGGTGCTGGGAGCCGGCGGTTCGGCGCGTGGCGTGGTGTACGCCCTGGCGCACAGCGGCTGGAGCGTGCGGGTGGCAAATCGAGATGCCGGGCGCGCGCGCCAACTGGTTGAGGATATGCGCGCTGTCTTCCCACGCGCCGAGTTGACGCCGTTGCCGTTAAACGGGAACGCCCTCTTGCGCGCTGCTCACGACGTGCGCTTGATTGTGAACTGCACATCAGCCGGCATGGACCCGCACTCGGATACAACGCCCTGGCCGGCCGATGCGCCGTTCCCCGCCGACGCCGTTTTGTATGACTTGGTGTATAAGCCGCGCATCACGCGCCTGATGCGCGAAGCGCAGGCAGCCGGCCTGCGCGTCATCGGCGGTATCGGGATGTTGGCCGAGCAAGGGGCGGCTGCATTTGCTTTGTGGACGGCCGGCATGACAGTGCCGCTGTCCATCCAGGAGGTCGCAGACATCATGCGTCGCGCGCTGGATCGGCTGACCTAACAATGTGCGCGACATACCGTGGCGCGCCTCCGGCTTGAGGTGAACGATGGCATCCTTGAGCCGTTTTGGCAGCTTGTTACGTCGCTCAACAGTTCATTCACACCCTTACACACGATTACGATGACACAAACACAGCCATGATTCGATTTCTCACTGCCGGCGAATCCCATGGGCCGTCCTTGACAGCGATTCTCGAAGGCATGCCGGCCGGCTTGCCGCTCTCCTCTGCTGATATCGACGCCGATCTGGCCCGTCGGCAACAGGGCTACGGCAGCGGGGGACGGATGAAAATCGAGCGCGATCATGCGCGCATTACTGCCGGCGTGATGGCCGGCAAAACCACTGGTGGGCCGATCGCCTTCGTGGTTGAGAATCTCGACCATGCTAAGTGGCACGATCGTGACATTTCGCCGATGACCATTCCGCGCCCCGGCCATGCTGACTTGACCGGCGCGGTGAAATACGGCTATCGCGAGTTGCGCCTGGCCTTAGAGCGCGCCTCTGCCCGTGAGACAACGATGCGCGTGGCTGTCGGTGCAGCCTGTCGCAAACTGCTCAGGGAATTCGGTGTCGTCGTCGGCGGGTACGTGGTGCGCATCGGCGATGTCGCCCTGACCGGCGATGTCGCTCACATGCCGAGCAACACAGACTATCTGGCGCGCTTCCAAGCAGCCGAAATGTCGGATGTGCGCTGCTATGACCCGCATGCAGCCGAACACATGCGTGAGGCCATTCGTCAGATCATGCAGGCCAAGGACACGCTCGGCGGTGTGATCGAATGCGTGGCCCTGAATGTGCCGCCCGGCCTGGGCAGCCATGTACACTGGGATCGTCGGCTCTCTGCGCGCATCGCCGCTGCTGTGATGAGCATTCACGCCGTCAAAGGGGTGGAAATCGGCGATGGCTTCGCCGAGACGCTGCGCCCCGGCACGCAGGTGCAAGATCAATTGGTTCTCGAAGACGGCGTGATTCGTCCGATCAGCAATCACGCCGGTGGGCTGGAAGGTGGGATTACAAACGGCGCGCCGATCGTTGTGCGTGCGGCGCTCAAACCAATTGCCACCACCCTGAACCCGCTGCGTTCGGTGGACTTAGCAGCCGGCGCGCCGGCGCTGACGCAATATGAGCGCAGCGACTTCTGCCAAGTCCCGCGCGCCGTGCCGATTGTCGAAGCGATGGTGTGCATTGTGTTGGCCGACGCCTTGCTCGAAAAGCTGGGCGGCGATTCAATTGATGAAATGCGCCCGCGCTTTGAGGCATTGCGCCGGCTGCGATTGGATGACCTGCCGATGGACAACACCGCATGGCGGTTCGGCTACGAGTGAGTGAATACCCTCAACGCACTGTGCCGGCCCAGGCCGGCAACATAGAACACGAGCATGAGCAAACCGTTGATCTTGGCCGGCTTCATGGGGGCCGGCAAAACCACGATCGGTCAGTTGGCTGCCCGCCGACTGGGATATCACTTTATCGACACCGACGCCGAGATCGAGCGACGCGCCGGTCTGACGATTCCCCAACTCTTCGACCAATACGGCGAGGCGCACTTCCGCGCCTTGGAGGTGGCCCTGGTAAACGAATTGGCGACTCGCACGCACATTGTCGTCGCGACCGGCGGCGGGACGGTCGTCAATCCAACCAACCGCGCAGCTCTGTTGCAATCCGGGGTCGTTGTTTGTCTGACGGCTTCGCCAGAGGCGATTTTGCGTCGGGTGGACGCTTCGACGCGCCCGATGTTGCGAGTTGAGCGGCCGGGCGAAAACATCCATCAACGAGTGGCTCATCTGCTCGAGCAACGCGCGCCAGCCTACGCCGAGCTGCACTATCACCTCGACACCACGCATCGCACGGTTGAAGAGGCCGCGCAATTGGCGCTTGACATTTATCATGCAGAGCACGAGCGGATCGCAGTGCGCCATCCTGCGGGCCGCTACGACATCGTGATCGGTGAACGGCTGATCGATCAGCTTGGGTTTGCCCTGGCCGGCCGGGGTTGGGCCAGTCCCCTGGCGATCGTATCAGATCATATTGTGGGAGCGCTATACGCCGAGCGGGTGCAACATGCCCTGCGCCGCGCCGGCCTGGATAGCTTCGTGTATCTGATGCCGGCCGGCGAATCGCACAAAACGTTGCGCACGGTTGAAGACATGTATCAAGCGTTTGCCGCTGGCGGGCTGGAGCGCAATAGCGCCGTGATTGCCCTGGGCGGCGGTGTCGTGGGCGATGTGGCCGGCTTTGCAGCGGCTACGTATATGCGCGGGATTGGATTTGTACAGGTTCCCACGTCTCTGTTAGCAATGGCCGATTCAAGCATCGGCGGCAAGGTGGGCGTGGATTTGCCGTTCGGCAAGAATCTGGTCGGAGCCTTCAAACAGCCCGACGGTGTGTTCATTGATCTGGACTTGCTGAATTCGCTGCCGGTTGACGAATTGCAGTGTGGCTATGCTGAGATCGTCAAAGCGGCTTTGCTGCGCGGCGGAGCTGCCTGGGAGCGGGTTCAACAGTTGAATCCAGAGGATTGGCGTTTGGCAGTGCATCCCGATCTGCGCATCGGCCTGAGACAGACGTTGCTCGATGCCATTCTGCTCAAACGTGAGGTCGTGGAAGAAGACCCGTTTGAACGGGGCCGGCGCGCTTTGCTGAACTTGGGCCACACATTTGGCCACGGCATCGAGGCATGGAGTCGTTTCACCATCAAGCACGGCCAAGCGGTTGCCTTGGGCATGGTGTGCGCAATGCGGTTGGCACGAGCGATCGGCTTATGCGACCCGGCCTTGACGGATGCGGTCACTGTGGTGCTGCAACGGGCCGGCTTGCCGACAAGCCTGCCGGCCATCGAGGCCGAGGCTGTGTGGGAATTGATGCAAACAGACAAAAAGAAGCGCGGTAAGCGTTTGCGTTTTGCCTTGCTGCGGGCGCCGGGTGATGCGTTGATCACCGACAGTGTGGACGAGCGGGCAGCAAAAGCTGCGCTGGCCTCGCTGAAGCAAGCGAGTCCCTGAGGAGAACGCGATGCATATTCTGATTTTGCACGGGCCGAATCTGAATTTGCTCGGGCTGCGCGAGCCGGCGCTCTACGGCCGCGTTACGCTAGACGAGATTAACGCACGGCTGCGCGCCTTGGCCGGTCAGCGCAGCGCGACCCTCAAGATTGTTCAGTCAAATCATGAGGGGGTGCTGATCGACGAAGTTCAATCCGCACGAGGGCAAGCCGATGGCATTCTGATTAATCCGGGCGGCTACACGCATACCAGCGTGGCCCTGCGCGATGCGATTAGCGCCGTCGGTCTGCCGACAGTAGAAGTACACCTCTCGAACATTTACGCCCGCGAGCCGTTTCGCCACCACTCGTACATCTCGCCGGTGTGCGCCGGCACGATCGCCGGCTTCGGCTGGCGCAGCTACATGCTTGGGTTAAACGCCCTGCTTGACCTGTTAAGTGAGTAACTCTTCGACTACAACTACACCGCGCCCAGCACCATGGCCAACAGTGCCATGCGGACATACACGCCGTTGCGCGCCTGACGAAAATAGGCTGCGTTCGGCAGCGCATCCACATCGGTGGCGATCTCGTCCACGCGCGGCAGAGGGTGAAGCACCACGATGCCCGGCTTAGCCTGGCGCACGACCTCGGCGGTGATGACGTACACACCTTTGTATCTCAGGTACTCATCCGGAGAAACGAAGCGTTCTTGCTGGATGCGCGTGATGTAGGCCACATCGGCCTCTGCCAAGGCAGCTTGCATATCGTCGGTCTGATGCACCCGAACGCCTTGCTCTTGCAACTCATCCACCAACCGAGCCGGCATCGCCAGCTCTGGAGGCGAGACAAAGTCCAAGGTCACGCGCCAATGGGCCAACGCTTTGGCAAGTGAGTGCACCGTGCGTCCGTTCTTCAAATCGCCCACCATCGCTATCTGTAGGCCATCCAGCCCGCCCTTCTCACGCTCGATGGTGTATAGATCCAGCAGCGCCTGAGTGGGATGTTCACCTGTGCCGTCGCCGGCGTTGATGACCGGTACATCGGCCGCGTCGGCCAGGGCGCGCGCCGAACCGACTGCCGGATGGCGCTGCACAATCACATCGGCATAGGCAGCCAACATGCGCGCCGAATCTTCGATGGTTTCCCCTTTTGCAGCGCTGCTGCTGGTTCTGGCTTCGGCCACGCTGATGATGCGCCCGCCAAGCCGATGCATTGCGCTCTCAAACGACAAACGGGTGCGTGTACTCGGCTCGTAAAAAACCGTGGCAAGAATGCGGCCTTCGCACAAGTGCATCGTCTCCCCTCGGGCCAGGCGTTGCTCGAATTGAGCAGCTTGGGTCAAAACGTCCTGGATTTCCGGTTTGCTGAGATCGGCAATACTGATCAGATCACGGCCTTTGAGTGAGTGAGTCATGACATGCTCCGTTTAAAAGAAAAGGCCTTTGGGAAACTCCAAAGGCCTGATGGCTGCTGTCAAATTAAGCAGGGTGCGTGATAGAGTGTGGCCGGTTCGCCACAAATCGACATTCCGGCGCATCATCGAGGGCGGATTCTAGCACGCTACACCGTTGAGATGTCCTCTGCCTCTTGTTGGCAACGCAGTGAGGGCAACACCATAAACGGCTTCTGCCAATCGGCGTACACTCAGGGGCTGATGCGCGGACTATGCGAGCAAGTAAGCACTCAAGACTGATCTTGATTTGGCGGCAGTGGCGCGCCAGTTGGCGCGACACGGCTTTGTTGTTACGTCAGTTTGGCGCGCCGTTGGCCTTTTTTGTACTAGTCGTTGTGGGCGGCGGAGCGGCCTATTACATCTTGTCGATTCAAGCAGGTGAGCCGGTTGACTCAGTGGCTGAGGCGGTTTATCTAGCGTTGTCGCTGGTTTTCCTCCAGTCGCCCGGCGAGTTTCCGCGCGTGTGGTATCTGCAAGTCTTTTATTTTGCGCTGCCTGTGCTTGGCCTGGGTGCACTGGCGCAGGGCTTAGCCGATTTTGGTGTCGCGCTGTTTAACCGGCGTGCGCGCAGCAGGGAGTGGGAAATGGCAGTTGCTTCAACGTACAGCGGTCACGTCGTACTGGTTGGCCTTGGGCATCTGGGCTATCGCGTCATGAAACAGTTGCGCGAGATGAACCAGGATGTGGTGGTGATCGAGCTGAATCCTGACGCCGATCTGGTGACAACGGTGCGGAATATGGGTGTGACCATTCTGCACGATGATGCGCGGCGTGAGGCGGCGTTGCGAGCAGCCGGCGTGCCGCGCGCGCGAACAATTGTGTTGTGTCCGCAAAACGACGCGCTCAATTTGCAAATTGCATTGAAAGCGCGCAGCATGAATCCGGCCATCCAAGTGATTGTGCGCATCTTTGATGATGATTTTGCCGAAGCCCTGCAAAACCAGTTCAATTTTCGGGCGCTCAGCGCAACCAGCATGGCCGCGCCCGCTTTTGCCGCTGCCGCCGTCGGCGTGGACGTGACGCGACCGATCACAGTCGAAGGCCAGCCGCTCAGCTTTGCTCAGATGCGCCTGGGTAGCCACTCGGTGCTTCTCGGCAAATCGATTACCGAGCTAGAACAGCGCTACGACCTAAGCATCGTGTTCTGGCGGCGAGGCGACGAGTTTGATTTCCATCCCGCTCCCGATCGCCGGCTGGCTGCGCAGGATGCCATCGCCGTCGTTGGCCGGCCGGATTCGATTCATCGCATCATTCAAGACATCTAGCTTGCTTTTGCGATTGTGAATCATGCGTTTGTCTAAATCGTTTGGCCAAACCTTGCGCGAAGCGCCGGCCGACGCCGAAGCAGCCGGCTATCGTCTGTTGCTGCGCGCCGGTTACATCCGATCTATGTTTGCCGGAAACATCGGTTATTTGCCGCTTGGCCGGCGTGCTCTGAACAAGATCGAAGCGGTGGTGCGCGAAGAGATGAACGCGATCGGCGGACAAGAAATCACGCTGCCGATTGCCCAGCCGAAGGACACGTCTGACCGGGATATGAGTCGGGCCGTGACCGATGAAGAGGCTGCCATCGATCTCGCCCGCAGAGAAGTTCGCTCCTATCGTCAGTTGCCGCAACTGCTGTACCACATCCGGCTCAAATGGCGTGATGATCCACGCCCACGCGCCGGCTTGATGTACACACGTGAGTTCACCCTGCTCAGCAGTTACTCCTTCGACGCCGATGAAGAGGGTTTGAATCGCCAGTATGATGCCCATTGCCGGGCTTACGCGCGTATCTTCGAGCGATGCGGCTTGTCGGTTGTGATGGCCGTCTCGGATGCCGGCGCGATGGGTGAAACAGTGACCCGTGAGTACGTGTTTCTGAATCCGATTGGCGAAAACGTACTGCTGTTGTGTGGCGCTTGTGGCTACATAGCAGACCAACAAACGGCGCGCTTTCGCAAGCCGCCTGCTGACCCCGCCCACTTGGTGTTGCCGATCCAGAAAGTGGCTACCCCAGGCGCAACAACCATCGAGGCGCTAGCTGCCTTTCTGCGGATTCCAAAGTCGAAGACGGCCAAAGCGGTGTTCTTGGTGGCCGACCCAGCCGGCGCATTACCGCCCAATGTCGCACCCCTTCAGCCGGATGCGCATGAGTTCTTTGTGTTTGCGGTTGTACGCGGCGACATGGAGATCAGCGAGACGAAACTGGCTGCCGCAGTTGGCGCGCGCGCGCTCCGCCCGGCCAGCGTGGATGAAATCCGCGCCATCGGCGCCGAGCCGGGCTATGGATCGCCGGTCGGTGTTGATGGAGCCTATGTCGTGGTCGATGACGCCATTCCCCTTTCGCCCAACTTGGTCGCCGGAGCAAACGAGGCCGGCTATCACCTCCTCAATGTGAACTATGGCCGCGATTACCAGGCAGCGATGGTGTGTGACATTGCCGCTGCCCAAGCCGGCGATGCCTGCCCGGAATGCGGCGCACCGCTGCAAGTTGAGCGTGGTGTGCCGGTCGGCTGCGTCAGTAAGCTGGGTGCCCGCTACAGCCAAGCAATCGGAGCGACGGTGCTTGACAAGGACGGCAGGTCCAGGCCGATCTTTATGGGTTCGTACCGGATTGAAGTGGGAAGATTGCTGGCTTGCATTGCCGAAGCGCACCATGATGAATACGGCTTGAAGTGGCCGGCATCGGTCGCGCCCTATCATGTTCACCTGGTTTCGCTGCGCAGCGCAGATGGCAGCGTCGAGGAGAAGGCCGAGCAGCTTTATCGTGCGCTCTGGGCAGCCGGCATCGAAACCGTATGGGATGACCGCGATGAGCGGCCCGGCGTCAAGTTCAATGATGCCGACCTGATTGGATTGCCGCTGCGCATCACCGTTGGCGAGCGTGCGCTGAAGGCCGGCCAGATCGAAGTGAAGCGTCGAGCGGACAAGGAGAGCCTTTCGATCTCAACAGACGCAGACGTAGCGTCGGTCGCCCGCGAGATGATCTGGGGCTTGCCGCGCGCGTAAAGTAGGTGCATTCAGAATTCGGCTACCTCGCGCGCCAGGCGCACGAACTGGGCAGCAGAAGATGCGCCCCGTTGCAAATCGCTCAGCAGCCGCGCCAGGCGTTCGTAGTCCAGCGGCGCGCCGACCCTTTGCAGAGCTGCGACAAAGTGATGATCCGGCATGGACGGATCGAGGCGATAGGGGCGCGCCAGTTTGCGCTTGAGCCAAGCATGATAGCGTAACAGAGCAGCGTTGCGTTGGCCGGCAGCCCGCGATAGGTTGGCCAAGGCCAGCACGTATTCGCTGGGTTCGCGGTGGATGCGCAATTCGCGCGGAACGAAAGCCCGGCCAAAGCGCCGACCTGTCCAGGCGATATATGCGCCGATGAGGGCGAGCGCTAGGGCTGTGGCCAATCCGGCCGGCGCGCTGAACATCCATCCCAGCAACGAAGGCGTCTGCCGCGCCCCATGGTGGAACTCATCGAAGGCGATTAGACTGTTTGGCGGAACCAGAGCCGTGAGGTTCAAAATGAACTGCGCGTTGGCTTCATTGCGTAGCCCATCGTTGGTGAACGGATATGTGCCGGCGAACACAAACACTCGCCCGCGTCCGACCTGTCTTGAGGCAGCAATCACTTCTCCGTCGACCAGGGCGTGGATGATAGCGTCATCAGGCAGATCGAGAGCAAGGGCGTACTCGTCAGTCTCACGCCGCCACCGGAACGGCTGGGCTGGCGAAGGTGCTGCCGGTGGCTGCGTCCAAGTTGCTGTGAGCAGACTCGTATTGAATATATCCATCTCAAAGCCGAACAGCTCAATCGGCGATTCATCCAGCGCAGCGTACTGAGTTGGGCCGCGCCGGGTGACGGGGTAAGACACGGTTGCTTCGCCGGCGAGAACCAGGATGCCGCCGGCTTCGACCCACTCGTGCAGCACCTCCAGCTCGTCGTCTGTAAACTCATAGCGCGTGTTTGGCTGCAACACATATAACAGACGCGCCTCGGCAGGGAGTTGGAAGGGCCGGCCTTCGATCAGCCGCACGCGAAAGCCCAGTGCTTCATGCCAACGCGCAAGAGCCACGCTGCCGGTTACGCCGTAGGCGCGTGCGCTCAGTGGTGGACCGTCTGGCATGCCAAGCTGTAAACCGGCCGAGATGACTGCGCCGGCCAGCAAAACGGCCAAGGATGCTATTAGCGCCATGAAGTTTGAGCGCCACGCCGAGGCGGTAGATGTCGATTTCATGTGTTCGAGGTAGTGGGTTGTGCGCCAGGCTGAGTTAAATCCAACAGTTGCCGAACATGCTGTTCAAACGCTTGATAGCCTTGAGGCGTGATCGGTCGAAAGCCATACCACACGTCATCAAATACTTCAACTACTTGCCGCAATGCCTCGGCCAGCGCCGGGCGATCGGCAATTTGGCGCACGTATTCACGATTGGTCTGTGTCCTGTCGTAGCGTAGTGCGCCGCGCTCATCGAGGCGCAGCAAACAAGCTAGGTACAACAAGCGCACTGCAAGTCGGTAGTCTTGGAGCGCTGACGCATGCTGCGCGCGCGTCACGGCCTCAGCTGAAGTCGTCGCTTCGTCGAAGGTCGGTGCGCCTGGGCGAGCCAATTTCGTGCGCCGCACCACGAGAGATTGAAACAATGCTGGGCCGAGTGCGATGATCAAAGCTAGGATGCCGGCGCCGCCGGCCAGCGCCAACGCAAAGCGAATCGCCTCGACGCCAATGCGTGGCAGTTGCAGATCGACTTGCGCCTCGTGCTCATCACGCTGGGTTGCCGGGGTGGATATGGGCTTCTGCAAGGCCGGGTCGTCCAGAATTGCCTTCAGGGATTGCAACGCAGCTTCTTCCGATGGTGGATTGTCGCTCTCTTGGGCGCGGATGGGAACGGCCGGTGCAAAATAGGAAGCCAACGCCGGCCGGGCAGGGCAGAGCAAGAGCCAGTTCAAAGCGAAAGTCAATATCCACAACACCACTTGGCGCACAATGCTATGAATTATAGTGAGGGGTAGATGCTATAATCATACCGCCCACGGGGAATGGCGCAGCCTGGTAGCGCGCACGGTTTGGGACCGTGAGGTCCCGGGTTCAAATCCCGGTTCCCCGATTGTGTGAGCAGAGCAGCGTACTTGACGCACCTAACTAATGTGTCTATACTGTAGCAGCCGCGCTGATCTGCTTTAAGAACTCCAGGACGCCGCACAGCAGCCGTTTGCGCCTGCGCGTGTTGTAAAAGCGCGACAGTGAATTGCCGGCCGCGCGTTTGTGATGCCTGAAAACCGCGATACCTCGTTGGACGAACGGTGTCTGCCAAGCTCCGAGCAACAGAGATGAGTCGGTAGTTTATTGACAGCGTTCGGCGCTGTGATGCAACCTGTTGAAGCATGATGAGGAAAGTGCAGTCGAGATATGAGTCCAAGACGATCTAAGGCAAGCACCATTGCAGCCAACCGTTCATCAGAAACCCCCGACGCTGATCCGACCCAAAATAAGGTTGATGCAGCGATAATCGATGCGGCTCAGGCGCAGCCCCCTAATGGCGTTGTAAGCGAGGTGAGCCAGACGAATGATGCGCCGCCTGTGGATGGCGCCGAAGCGCAACCAACACTCCAAGTTGACGCCGACAATACAACAACAAATGGGGTGCCTGAAGCGATAGTCGAGACGGTAGTCGAGACACCCGCACCGCAATACACGGCCCCGCCGCCCCCCCCTGTTCAGCCTGCGGTGCACCCGCCTCAGGTGCACATCATGCGCGGGCGGCGCAATATGATCGATATGGCGCAACTCGAGCGCGAGACGCTAGGCGAACTGCGCGACCGCGCCCGAGATATGGGAATATCCGGTTACAGCCGGCTGAAAAAAGACGACCTGATCATCCGTCTACTACAGGCGCAAGCCGAGCGACATGGCTTGGAGTTGCGCGGCGGCGTGCTAGATATTGTGGACGATAACATCGGCTTTCTGCGCGCCGAGCATTACCTGCCCGGGCCTGATGATATTTACGTATCCCCTTCGCAGATCAAACGCTTCGGCCTGCGAACCGGCGATATGGTGGTCGGACAGGTGCGCCCGCCGAAGGAAGGCGAGAAGTACTTCAGTCTGCTGCGCGTCGAAGCAGTCAATGGACAAGACCCAGAACAAGCGAAGAATCGCCCTATCTTCGAGAAGCTGACGCCGATCTTTCCCGATGAGATTTACAACCTGGAAGGCACAAACAAGATCAGCATGCGGTTGTTGAATCTGGTAGCGCCAATCGGGAAAGGACAGCGTGGCCTGATTGTCGCGCCGCCCAAGGTCGGCAAGACGACCTTTCTGAAAGATATTGCGAATGCCATCAGCGCACGCTACCGGGACACCCATCTGATGGTGGCATTGATTGCCGAGCGTCCTGAGGAAGCCACCGATATGGACCGCTCGGTGGAAGCAGAAGTAGTGGCCAGCACATTTGACGAGCCGGTGCAAAACCATGTACGCGTGGCCGAGATGGTGCTGGCGCGCGCCAAACGTCTGGTCGAGTGCGGCCGGCACGTCGTCATCCTGCTCGATTCACTCACGCGCCTAAGTCGTGCGTACAACTTAACGGTTGCTTCGAGCGGACGCACGTTGTCCGGCGGTGTGGACCCGGCAGCGCTCTACCCGCCCAAAGCCTTCTTTGGCGCAGCCCGCAACATCGAGGAGGGCGGCAGTTTGACCATCATTGCCACCGTCTTGGTGGACACCGGCAGCCGTATGGATGACATGATCTACGAGGAGTTCAAAGGCACCGGCAACATGGAACTGCATCTATCGCGCAAGCTAGCCGACCGCCGCATCTTCCCGGCGATTGATATCGAGCGCAGTGGCACACGGCGCGATGAACTGCTATTAGGTGAGAAGGTCAGCCAGCGCACCTACCTGATGCGGCGGATGCTGGCCCAGTTAACCACACCCCAGCCGCAAGGGGCCGGCTATGACATCACCACTGCGATGGAAGCTTTCTTGCAGCGATTCGCCCGCACCAAGAACAATGAAGAGTTCCTCAATTCACTGACAAAAGACGAACTCTAGTTTGCTTGTTGAAAGTGGGGAAGGGACTGCGCCCCCGCCCTCCGGCCCTCAAACTGTGCGTGGCCTCAGTGGGCTTATGCCGGCGAAACAGTGCACTCAGCGCGCCGGCGGCTGGAACAACTCGACCGGTATGCCGTCTGGGTCGAGCAGGTATAACGCCCAGCCGCCTTTGTTTGCGCCGGCGTCGATCTCGATGGGCGGAGAGCGGAATTGAACTCCTTTCGCTCTCAGTTCTTCATAAGCAGCCGGCAAATCGTCCACATACAGCGACAGGTGTGCGCTACCGGGCTGGTTTACCTTAGGCACAGCCGGCGTCCCGCGCGGCGCGGCGTACTCGAACAGTTCCAGTTTGTGCGAAGAATTCGGAATCGCCAAGTGAGCGGCTTTGACCACACAATCCGGAATGCCGACAATGTCTCGAAAATACTGGTTGGTGATCTCACGTTGCCAAAGCAGCTTGAACCCCAACACATTGGTGTAGAACGAGAGCGACCGTTCAAGATTCGAGACGCTGAAGCTGGTGTGATCGGCGCCGGTGATGTTCATTGAAACCTCCTGCATACACACTGTCGCCGGTGACCGGCTACGCAAGATCAAATGCCAGGGCGGCTGCGCCCAGCAATCCACAATCGTCTCCCAACGCTGCCGGTACGATAGGCCGATCTCGATACGGGAGCATGGCATATTGCTGCACCGTTCGGCGCACCGGCTCGAACAGCAGATCGCCCATCAGCGACACACTGCCGCCCACCACGATGATGGCCGGGTCATACAAGTGTAGCAAGTTGACGAATCCCAGTCCGATAATCCGCGCGACCTCGGCGATGATCTCCAAAGCTAGCGGATCGTTGCAGCGGGCCGCCTCGCCGACTTCTTTGGCCGTGACGGCATCAATGTCTCCGCCGGCCAGTTCGACCATGCGCGAAAGCGGGGCGCCGCGCTCTTGTTGGGCATGTAATTGCGCGCGCAGTTTGTGATGCGCCAAGCGGGCGATGCCGGTGCCTGAGGCATAGCCCTCGAAGCTGCCCGGCACACCGGCGTGCGTCCAGTCCGCGTGGATGTCGAGCGTGGTGTGGCCGATTTCAGCGGCCAGGCCGCGCATGCCCAGCACCAACTGATTGTTCAAAATAACCCCGCCGCCGATGCCGGTGCTGATGGTCACGTACACCAAGTCTTTCATGCCGCGTCCGGCGCCGTATCGTTGTTCACCCAACGCAGCCAGATTGGCGTCGTTGCCAATCGCGACCGGCAGCCCCAGACGCTGCCGGAGGATGTCGCGCAGGGGAATGTCGATCCAGCCCGGTAAGTTCGGCGCGTACATCACGACCCCTATAAACGGATCGAGCGGGCCGGGACAGGCGGCTGCCACGGCTTTCACGGCTGCGGTTCCAGCCTCAGGCATGACATGCTGAATCGAATCGACGATACGATTGATTACTGCTTCCGGCCCTTCTTCGGCTAAGGTTAGTTGTTTGTGGCGCTTGAGGATGCGTCCCTCTTGGTCGCACAGTGCGGCGCGGATGTTGGTGCCGCCCAAATCTACTGCAATGACATGTTGACGCAGATCAATTGACATAGGCTGATTGTAGCGCCGTCCTCAATTACTCTCGTCACACTCAAGAACCGTCTTGTCGGCTCGATTGAGCATTTGCCGGCGTTGGGGTTACGCGAAGCAAATGACGGTCGGGCAAAGGTGTCGCCTTCACTCACCTTCTCCTCCGCTACAATTCCTCCCTGTATGACAGCACCGCCGGCCAGGCTGCTTGATGTTGCCTGGCAACGCCGCAGCGGGTTGCACGATGCGTCGCATACCACCGCTTACCGCCTCATCAATCGTGAGGGAGATGGGCTTCCCGATTTGGCAGTTGATCGGTACGGCGATGTGCTGGTCGCACATGTGTACAGTGCCGGCCGCGTGGTCGATCCGCCGATGCACATCCTACGCGCCTTGGCCGAACGCGCCGGCGCCAGGGCAGTCTATGTGAAATACCGGCCGGCGCAGGCCAACGTGCTGAGCGAACAGGTGCGCGCCGAGTTGGCCCCGCTTGTGCCGATTTGGGGTGAAGCTGTTGCGTGTGTCGTTGCCCTGGAAGGTGGATTGAGCTTCGAGATTCATCCTGCCGATGGCTTAAATCCCGGCTTGTTCCTCGATATGCGTGATGTGCGCAGTTGGGTGCGCGCTGTGGCAGCCGGCAAAACTGTATTGAACACGTTTGCCTACACGTGCGCCTTTGGTGTGGCAGCGATGGCAGGCGGAGCAGCGCGCGTGCTCAATTTGGACATCTCGCGGCGCGTTCTCGAATGGGGTGCGCGCAATTATGCGCTGAATAACCTGCCGGCGGTCAGGACCGACTTTGTATCTGGAGATGTGTTCGACTGGCTGAGGCGTTTTGCTCGTCGAGAAGAGCGCTTCGACATGGTGATCCTTGATCCGCCCAGCTTCTCGACCACTCGCCTATCACGCTTTTCAGTGGAGCGTGATTTGACCGAGCTGGTCAGGCTGGGCGCGCAGATCGTGCAGCCGGACGGTGTGTTGATTGTCGCCACGAATCACCATCAAATGGCGCAACCTGCTTTTCACAGGCGAGTGAGGGAAGGACTGCGCGAGTCAGCGGCGCGAGTCGTGCGCACTTTTCATGAACCCGCTCCGGACTTCCCGCTCGCCCCTGGCCAACAGCCTTATCTCAAAGTGATGGCTGTTCGCATCGGTGAGGCACGCTCATCTCTAACCGCTCAAAGGCGGCGTACAACATCACGCCGGTTGCCACAGACAGATTGAGTGAGCTAACCCGTCCTCGCATCGGCAGGCGCACCAGTTGGCGGCAAATCTCTTCTTGCCTCTCAGACAATCCTTCCCGCTCACTGCCCATTAACAGCACCAGCGGCGGCGTGTAATCCGCTTGTCGATAATCCACCGTCCCGTGCACAGATGTGCCGAGAATGTGATACCCCTGCTTGCTTGCCCATGTTGCGAACTGGCCAAACGTCGCTCGTGTCACCGGATGCCAGAACAGCGCGCCCATGCTGGCGCGGATGCAAGTCGGATGATAGGGATCGACGGCTGAATCGATCAGAATGAGCGCGCCGGCGCCGACTGCATTCATCGTGCGAAGAATCGAGCCGACATTGCCGGGGTCTTGGGGGGCGACCAGCGCCACGCCCCACGCCATGTTGGCCGGCGACAACTCGGCCAGGTCGGTCGTGCGTTGATGGGCAATCGCTACGATGCTTTGTGGGCTGTCCTTGTCGGCGATTGAGTCGAACACCTCGCTGCTGAGCGCCAGACAGGAGACGCCGCGTTCCGCTTGTTGCCGAATGAACGCCAGCACAAAGGGGCTGGTGAGTTGTTCAGGCGCATACGCGATGCTCTCTAGAGTGATGCCGGCTGAGGCGGCCTCGGTCACGTGGCGCACACCTTCGATCAGGCACAAGCCGGTTGCCTCTCGCTCTTTGCGTTGGCGCAGCGCGCGCATCTGTTTGACGCGCGGGTTGCTGCGGCTGGTGATCTGAGACATGCCTATCTGATTGCCAGAAGTTCCACCGGATGCAGGGGGGGGCGCCCGCCCAGGTGCTCGATCTGCTCGCGACAAGAAGTGCCAGGCGCTACAATCAGCGTCTCGCTCGGCGCTGCGCGCACAGCCGGCAATACGGATAGCTCGCCGACTTTGCGCGAGACCTCAAAGTGTTCGGCTTCATAACCGAATGCCCCGGCCATCCCGCAGCAGGTCGAATCGATCTCTTGAACGCGGTAGCCGGCCAAGGTGATTGCGCGCTTCATCTGGCTCGTGCCCCAGCCGGCTTTTTGATGGCAATGCCCGTGCACCAGCACGTCTGGATTGCGGGGGAAGCGCATGGTCAATTCGAAGCTGCCGTTGCCGGCCTCGCGCGCCAGAAACTCTTCCACGCCCAGAAATGCGCCGGCGACTTGTTGGGTATCTTCGCCGGGCAGCAGGTCCAGATAGTCGTCTGTGAACATCGCGATGCAGCTCGGTTCCAGACCGAGGATGGGCACGCCTTGCTTGGCCAGTGATGCAAGAGTTCGGATATTGTGCCGAGCGAGCGGGATGACCTCGCCGGGTTGGCCTTGCGAGACCAACGTGCGCCCACAGCATTTGCAGTCCGGCACGATCACGCGGTAGCCGGCTGCCTCCAACAATTCCACTGCCTGGTGCGCCACGTGAGGATGGTTGTAGTTGGCGAACGTATCGACGAACAGCGCGACGGTTTTTGGAGTGCTATGTGGAGAGGGGTGAGTAGGCCGATGTCTTCGCCACCACGCTCGGAACGTCTGCGATGAGAAACGCGGGAAGGGACGTTGATCGGTAACGCCAATGCGCTTCATCATCCACTTTGTGAGGCCCAACGCGAACAAACGGTTGACCAGTGGAGCAAATGGAGCAGCCAACGCGCTCAGGTCGGCGAAGTGGCCGAACAGCCAGGCGCGCAACGGCCGGCCGTGCTCGGCGTAGTAATGCGCCAGAAAGTCGCTCTTCAGTTTGGCCATGTCCACGCTGGACGGACATTCGCTTCGACATGCCTTGCACGACAAACAGAGCGACAAGGCCGATTTGACATCCTCCGTTGAGATGAGCGGGACATCTGCATGGCAGCCGACAGAGGCTGATTGAGCGATGGATGACTCTGGCTTGGATTGCTTGATCGCCGACCGGCCGTTCCGATTCCACGTCGTTGGGTCAGTGATGAAGTGGCGTAATAGATTAGCCCGTCCGCGCGTGCTGTGGGTTTCATCCAGCGTGGCGCGGTATGACGGGCACATCACCCCACCTTCGACTTTGCGGCAGATGCCGTTGCCGTTGCACTGCTCGACCAGGCCGGCGAACGAGCCATCTTGTTGATAGGTGAAGACGCTGGAAAACGACTTGAACTTCAACCACGGCCCCATGCGCATGAACTCTTCCATGGCCTCGCCGCGCACTTTTTTGCCGGGGTTGAGCAGGCCGCGTGGATCGAACACGTCTTTGACTTCGCAAAATGCGCGATAGACCTCCTGGCCGTATAGCGGTTCGTTCCAACGGGTGCGCTCGTAGCCATCGCCGTGTTCGCCGCTGAGTGCGCCGCCCATCTCGCGGCACAGCGCCAAGGCGCTCAAACCAATGTCCTCCATAGTGCGCAAGCCTTCGATCGTCTTGAGGTTAACCAGAGGACGCACATGGAGCACGCCGGCGCTGGCATGCGCGTAAAATGCGCCGTCGGTCTTGTGCCGGGCGAATACCTCGCGCATCCGGCGCACATACTCCCCCAGGCGGGCCACCGGCACGGCCACATCTTCAATCACTGAGATGGGCTTGTGATCGCTGCGCATGCTGAGCAAAATGCCCAGCCCAATCTTGCGCACAGCCCATACGTCGGCTTGAGAGTGTGAATCGATCAACTCGGCCGTTGAACAAGGAATGTGTTCGCTTTCCAACACGCGCTTTAAGCGTGCAAAGCCGGCTTTCACCTCGTCTTCTGTTTCGCCGTCGAACTCGACGATCAGCACGGCGTCCGGCTCTCCGCTCAACCAGCTCATCTTGCGCGCTTGTTCGGGCAAGCCGCGCGCCAGGCGCACCATCAGGCCGTCCATCAGCTCCAGCGCCGCCGGATCGCTGGTGAGCATGGCCGGCGTGGCGTCCATCGCGTCGTACAACGAACTGAATGCGCAGACCATCAGCCCTGTGCGCGCCGGCTTGGGCATCAGCTTCAGCGTAGCATCCAGCACCATTGCCAGCGTCCCCTCTGAACCCACGATCAGTGGCGACACGTTGAAGCGGCTGATCATTTCCAAGTGCGAGCGGTAGTTGAGCGATTGGCGCTTCAAGTTGGCGTCGAGCAGGGCCGCGCCTGGATTCGCCGGATCATAGTCCAGCATCTCGGCGATGAAATCCAAGTTGTAGCCGCTGGCGCGCCGCCACACCTTTGGAAAGTCGCGTCGGATGGCCGCCTGATAGCGGCGCGTGAGGTCGGCGATGGCCAGTTCTAGTTGCCCTTGAGGGCCATTCTCGCGCGGGCCGAACTCAACCAGTGTTCCATCGGCCAATACGCAGCGCATAGAGATCACGTGGTCGGCGGTCATGCCGTGGCGGATCGAGTGCGCGCCGGTGGCGTTCGTGCCGATAATGCCGCCGATGACAGCTCGCTCACCGCTAGCTGGGTCGGGGCCAAATTGCAACCTCAACGGCGCAAGCTGTTTGTTGAGTTGTTGCAGCACAAGGCCGGGTTGCACGCGCGCCCGCCGACTGTCTGCATCCAACTCCAGAATCCGGCTCATGTATTTTGAGAAGTCGATGACAACACCGGGGCCAATCGCCTGACCGCATAGGCCGCTGCCGCCGCCGCGCGGAATAATCGGAACGCCATGTTCCGCACAGAGCATGATTGTGGCGATCACGTCGTCCGCCGTCTTGGGCAGCACCACACCGCGCGGCCATACCTGGTAGTTGCTGGCGTCGGTGCTGTAGAGGACGCGCATCGCGTCATCGAAGCGCACTTCACCGGACACGTGTCGGGTCAGCGCTTGGCAAAGAGGATCATTCGCTGCACGCATGGCCGCATTCTAGCGTGAGCGAGTCGTGTTCTGGCGCCGGGTTATTGTTTAGCCGACGCCGCAGCGAGGACTGCACAGGCCGAGTTCTGTTTACGGTCTGCGCCGGCCAGCGGCACAGGAGGATCGCTCTGGCTGCGCCGGCCAACTGCCGCAGTGCGCCGCCCACGGATTAGGATCACAGATAGTCTCGAATGTTGTGTGCAGCAGCGTAGGCGGCTGCCTCGGCGCGGTTGTTCACGTGCAGTTTAGAGAAGATGGAGCTGACGTAGTTGCGCACGGTGCCTTCGCCCAGCGAGAGCGCATCGGCAATTTCGCGATTGGTGCGCCCTTCGGCCAGGTAAGAGAGCACGCGCAACTCCTGCTCGGTCAGCTCGGAAAAGGCGCTTTCTTCTTTGCGCCGCGCTTCTTCGCGCATCCGGGCAAACACGCGCGAGGTTGTCGTTGGGTCGAGCGCGGCGTCGCCGCGCCCGACCGCCTCCATGGCGTTGAGGAGATCGGTGCTGCCGATTTGCGTGAGCACGTAACCCGACGCGCCGGCAGCGATTGCCTCGAACAGGGTGTCATCGTCGCCGTACGAAGTCAGAATGATGACCTTGATCGAGGGGGCGGCCTGAGTGATTTCACGACAGGCTTCGATGCCGCTCATGCCGGCCAGCCGCACATCCATCACCACGATATCCGGGCGATGCATCAGTGCTTTGCGCACGGCCTCCTGGCCGGCAGATGCCTCATCGACGATCTCCAAATCCGGGTTGCGGCTGAGCAGGGTGCGCAAGCCGATCCGCACCACCTCATGATCGTCCACCAAAATCAGTCTAAGCTTGCCCACGTCTCTCAATTCCCAACTTGTAAGGTGACCACTGTTCCTACGCCGGGTGTGCTCTCGATGGTGAGGCGCGCGCCCAACAAGCGCGCGCGCTCACGCATGTTACGCAAGCCATATCCCTGACGCTCGCTGATCAGCGCCCGGCCATTTCCATTATCGCTGATTTGCAAACACAGGTCTGCTTGACCATCTCCGCATTGTCCATAGCGCAGTTCGACCCGCGCCCGCGTGGCGCCTGAATGACGAACGATGTTGCTCAACGCTTCGCGCACAATTTGATAAATGTGCTGGCGCTGTTCGGTGGTCAGTTGGCGCAGCGGATGTCCCTCAACCGACCATTCAATCGGCAGACGGCTGCGCATGCGCCATTCGTTAACGATCTGCACCAACCCCCGTGCAAGGTCTTCTTCGGCGCCTGCCGAGCGCAGATCGTAGATATAGCGGCGAATGTCTTGCACGGTGCGATTGAGGGCGTCCATGACCAGCCGCACTTGGCTGCGCGCATTCGCAATTGCCGCTGCGTCTTCGGGCGCTAATTGATCAGGCGGTGTGCATAGAGACTGAAGCGAATGGTGCGCGTCGTCCAGCGCTAGGCCGGCGGCGTAGATCGATTGAATCGTGCCGTCGTGCAACTCACGGCTAATGCGCTCACGTTCGGCGTTGAGCGACTGCTCGCGCTGCAAGGCTTGCGCCACGCGCTCGACTTCTACGCGAAAGACTTCCAACGCGCGCAGAAAAGACCACGCGATCACCGCCCCGGCTATCGTGCGCGGCACCCCTGCCGGCACGCCGGTAGTGCGATAGAGCGCCATCTCATTGAATACGTTGGCGGGGAAGAAGGGTGCCACCGGAACCAGCACGCCCTCTAACAGGGCATACAGCACAAATCCGATGCCGGCCACGCGCAACGCGCGCACGATCCGCTCAATGTTCAGTGGCCCAACCAGCCGTCCGGCTTGTTGCCGCAACCCAAACGCTGCTAAGAGCGCCGCCGGCGTGCAAATTGAGTAGCGCAGAAAAGCCTCATTGGTCGCGTTGCGCACCACGCCGGGTTCACCGGCTGCCACACGTTGAATCAGCAGCACGATTGCGACACTAAGCCACAGCAGCAACGGCACATACCAGGCCGACCAGGGCGGCAGCGATGGCTCACTCAGCTTTAGGCCAAACCCAAGCAATGCTGCAAACGTCGCCAGCGTGAGCAGTAATTGCAGAAACCGCAGCACTTCGATAGCGTCTGACGAGAGCAAGCGCGCCTGCATCGGCACAAACACATTCGCCCAAACTGAAAAGGCTTCTAAGATGCCGAAGGCAGCCAGCCAGGGCAGTGCTCGTGCCAGCTCGAGTTGGCTGCGCTGACGCCACTGCAACCACATCGCCACCCCCAGAACAAAGAAAACTTGCCCGTGTGCAAACTGCACCAGGCTGTCATTGGCGGCGAAAAATTGCTGCAAGCGCTCAATCATCGGCTAGTGCGTCGTTCCGGGCTTTCATCTC
Source organism: Thermoflexales bacterium (assembly GCA_025056895.1). Taxonomy (GTDB): domain Bacteria; phylum Chloroflexota; class Anaerolineae; order J036; family Brachytrichaceae; genus Roseilinea. The sequence continues at coordinate 17,521 of JANWVJ010000001.1, read as the reverse complement.
TTACGAGCGAAGCACGACCTGTGTGATAGTAAGACATTCCGTATAGTTGAGTCGTGAATACCGGCCAACCGTATAATTCTTCGCGTGATTACGCCGCGCGACAGCCTGAGTGGAATCGCTATTGTCATCGCCGCCTTGGCAGTGATTGTGTTAATGGCCGCCATTCGCAAAGCACGCCACGCGCAACGCGCTGCGTATTACGTGACACGCCGTCATGCCCAGAATACCGCTAACCAACAATTGCTCTGGTCGATCGGGCTGTTTTTGATTGCTGCCGGCGTATTCATCGTCGCGCAGATTATGCCGCAACCGCTGCCGGAGAACGCCCTGACTGCGCGCTCGGACATGACCGCTGCTGTTCTGACCACGGTGACCTTCTCTACCCCTCAACCGTCGCCCACGATGAACTCGTTGCCTAAGCCAGTTTCGGCTTCTCAGACGGCTCCCTCTATCGAGGGCCGCCCAACCGATGCGCCACCGTCACCCCCTCCCTTACCGACTCCAATACCGACTCAAACAACGGTTGAGGAGAGCGCAACGGCTGCCTCATCGCACACGGATACGACCGCGCCGCCTGTTGAAGGCAAACATCTGATGTTGCGTGCGATTGCCGGCGGCGCGGATGCATCCGGCTTGCCGATCAATCCCTCTTCAGAGTTTCAGGCAGGCATTCCATCGATCTACATCTTCTTCGACTTCCAGAACGTGCCTGTCGGTCAACGGTTGCGACACAACTGGTTCCGAAACGGGGGCAGCGTGTTCTTCGAATCTTTTCCTTGGGAACGCAGCGGCAGCGGCAACGCCTTCATCGAGTGGGCGCCAGCGCGCGGTTTCGATGTTGGCTTGTACGAAGTACGTGTGTTCTTAGAGGACGAGTTGCAGTTCGTCGCCAACTTTGAGGTAAAGTAGGAGCGCGCCGGACACCAATCTGTGAGACGGGCGCACACACCGCGCATGTTAACAAGCCGGCTGGTTGCAGAACGCGCTCTGGAGCTTGGGTTTGATCTGATTGGCTTCGCGCCGGCAGGTCAGACGCCGGGTGCAGAACGCTTTCTCAATTGGTTGCGCGCCGGCTATGCCGGCGAAATGGTCTATCTGGAGCGCAGCGCCGACAAGCGCGTCGATCCGCGTCTTGTATTGCCTGGCGCGCGCAGCATCGTTCTGGTTGGAGTCAGCTACGACACCCTATCCCCGCCGGCTGAGTTGTTGACCGATCCGGCGCGTGGCCGAATTGCGCGTTACGCTTGGGGTGCAGACTATCACGACATCCTGATTCCTCGTCTGCGCCGGCTGGGTGAGTTTGTAGCGCTTGAATCAAGAGCTTACGTAGACACCGGCCCAGTCATCGAACGCGCCTGGGCCGAGCAGTGCGGGTTGGGCTTTATCGGTAAGAATACCTGTTTGATTCATCGCACGCGCGGATCGTATTTCTTCCTCGGCGCCATCTTGTCTCCCGTTGAAATCATCGAGGAGCGTGATTTCCAGGCCGACAATGCGCTGCCCGGCGTTCGCCCAACACCTGACTTACGAAGTCGCAAGGCGAAGTGCGGATGTGGCGCCTGTTCACGCTGTCTTACGGCGTGCCCGACCAATGCATTTCCGCAGCCGTTTGTGCTGGATGCGCGCCGCTGCATCTCCTATCTCACGATTGAACTAAAAGGCAGCATTCCGCTTGAGTTGCGCCCGCAGATGGGCAACTGGATTTTCGGCTGCGATGTCTGCCAGGAGGTGTGCCCGTATGTGCGGCAGTATGCGCGCCCGACGCGCCAGCCGGCGTTTTACCCGCTAGAAGAATGGCGCATGGCCCCGCTGTTACTAGACGTGCTGAGGTGGGACCGCGCCACTTTTCACGCGCGCTTCAAAGGCACGGCTGTATTGCGGGCCAAGCGGCGCGGGTTGCTGCGCAATGCGTGCGTGGCCGCCGGCAACTGGGGCAGCCCACAAGCACTGCCGGCGCTGCGCGCGCTATTGGACGACGAAGAACCTCTTGTGCGCGAACATGCTGCCTGGGCTATCGCGCGTATCTCCGCCCCGCAATCGACTTTCTAGAACCCGAAACTAAAGCACTTTTGTGTGTGGTGTCGTATGAAGTATGTGCTGCGCGTTGTTTTGCTGGTGGCTGTGTGTGGGATGGGTTTTCCTGCGCCGTCTGGCGCTTTGACCTCTCCTGGGCTGAAGCAGTTTGTCCCGTCGGCAGTTTCACTGCCTCGCGCTCATCCCGTACTAACCGATCGCTTGGTTTCTCTGTCGCCGGCGTTGCAGCGGGCGCTAGAGTCGGCCCTGCCCGGCGCTCACTTGCGCGTGATCGTCCGATTGCATGACAGCCGGCCTTCTGTACGAGCGAGCGTGCTGGGCGGGTCGGAGGCGCCTGATGCCTTGCCGCGCGAAGTACAGATTGAGCGCCGGCGCACGTTGGCGCGCACTTTACAACAGCTTGCCGCCGAATCGCAGGCCAGCCTGCACGGCTTTCTCGCTCGCCCGGAGATTGCCGCGCAGGTCGCCGAGAAGCGCTCATTCTGGATTTTCAACGGCATCGCTCTGCGCGCTACGCCAGAAGTCATTAAGGCAATTGCCAAGCGTGAGGATGTGGCCTCCATCGCACTGGATGAATGGCGACAATGGATTGCCCTGCCTGCGCCGGGTCTCCCGATCTCCCCGCCTCTTCTGCTCCCGCTTTCTTCGACTCTTCCGCTCGCTCGATCGCCGGTCAGCGCCACGTTGGGCGGCCTGGTGATGAGTAGTCCGCCTGGGCTTGGAGAGACGACGTGGGGCATCGCTCAAATCGGCGCCGATCGGGTGTGGCGCGGCTTGAACATCACCGGAACCGGCGTTGTGGTGGCCAATATCGACACCGGTGTGGACTGGAATCATCCGGCGCTGCGCTCGCGCTATCGCGGTTGGGCCGGTGGGCCGATGGCCGACCATCTGCACAACTGGTTTGATGCGACGAACGAAGCAGCCGCTTACCCAACCGACATGCACGGTCATGGCACTCACACCGTGGGCACCATCGTCGGACAAAACGGCATCGGCGTTGCGCCTGGGGCGCGCTGGATGGCTGCCAAGGGTCTCAACGGGGCGGGCTATGGCTTGTACAGTTGGCTGCACGCTGCTTTCGAGTTCATGTTGGCGCCTGGCGGCGACCCGGCTTATGCGCCGGACGTGTTGAGCAACTCGTGGGGCAGCGACAACGGATTGGACACCGAGTTTGCAGCCGACATTGCTGCGCTGCGCGCGGCCGGCATCGTGGTGGTGTTTGCCAACGGCAACAGAGGGCCAGGCTGGGGCACGGTCGGCTCGCCGGCCAGTTTGCCGGGCGCGTTCGGCGTGGGCGCTTCTGACCCAGATGATGAGGTGGCCTACTTCTCCAGCCGAGGCCCGTCACCGCTAGGTCCAACGCGTCCGGATATGGTTGCGCCGGGGGTGGAGGTGGTCTCCACGTTCCCCGGTGGTGTGTATGCAACCGCCAGCGGCACATCGATGGCCACGCCGCATGTCGCCGGCGTGGCCGCGCTTGTGCTCAGCGCCAACCCTGCCTTAACGGCGCTCAGCGTCACCCGTGTGCTCACCGCCACGGCTGTGCCGCTCTCCACCACGCTGCCCAACAACCTCAGCGGCTGGGGGCGCTTGGATGCCTATCGCGCCGTCTTGTCGGTGATCCAGACCGGCGTGATCACGGGTCACGTCTTGGACATCGTACAACCGATCAGCGGGGCGTTGGTCACGGCGCGCGCCGGCGCTCAAGAATTGACCACGCTCACCGATGCAGATGGACGATACTCGATTCCGGCTCCGTTTGGAATCTACACCGTCAGCGTCGCTGCATTCGGCTACCAGCCGGCCACATCAACCCCGCGCCTGGTCCTCACCCACAGCGCGACGGTGATCCACTTCACCCTGAGCGCCCTGCCGTCGGGAATTGTGCGCGGCGTGGTGACCGATGTAGTCAGCGGCGCGTATCTCACAACCACCGTCGTGCGCGCGCTGGGCACGCCTGAATCGTCGCTTGCCAACGGTGGCTCTCCGGCGCGCTACTATGCTCTGAATCTGCCGGCCGGGGTGTACACCGTCGAAGCGCGCCTGTTGGGCTATGGCGTACAAACGCGCACGGTGGTTGTTTCAGATGGCAGCATCAGCGAGCTGAACTTTGGGTTGACGCGCACCCAGCGCATTGGGCTGGTGGATAGCGGGGCGTGGTATTACGCCAGCGCAGCCGATTACTACCGCCGCGCGTTGGATGATCTCGGTTTGCCGTATGACGTGCTGCGCGTCAAGCAGGTGCCGGCCGACACGCCGACGATCACGCGCCTGTTGGCCTATGACACGATCATCTGGTCGGCGCCGTTTGATTCGCCGGCATACATCGGAGCCGGTGATGTAGTCTCTCGTTATCTGTCCGCCGGACGCAATCTGATGTTGAGCGGCCAAGACGTTGCCTTTTACGACGGCGGCGGCTTTGGGTTCCATCCGTACTTTTCCAAGTTGAAAGCAGCTTATCTGGCCGATGATGCGCCGTCGCGGGTGGTCACTGGCTCTGCCGGCTCGTTGCTGGCAGGCGCAGTCTTGACGATTGCCGGCGGCGATGGGGCAGACAATCAGTACTTAGTGGATGTAGTGCGCCCGCTCAATCTCGATCAAGGTCGTCCGCTGGGACAGTACACTGCCGACCCCAATGACCCGAACGCAGCGGGCGTTTACGCTGCGCAGTGTCTGAACTACAAAGCGGCTTATTTCGCCTTCGGTTTCGAGGCGATCAACAGCGCCGCTGCTCGCGCCGACACGATGAAGCGCGTGCTGGATGGCTTTGCTGCGCTGCGCCCGACGCTCGGCGTGGAGACGGTTTCACGCGACGCCTACTTGACCGGCCCGGCCATCGGCCTGCCCGGTCAAGTGGTCACCCATCTGGTGCGCCTCCGCAACACCGGCGAAGCCGGTGTGACGCAGACCTTCGCGCTTTCTCTCACCAGCCAGAGTTGGCCGGCTGCGCTCCTGAGTCCGACTGTAACCCTGGCTCCGTGCGGCTCGGCGCTGGTAGTGATCAGTGTGACGATTCCGCTGTCCACTGCATGGAATGCGTCCAACGAGGTGACGGTGACGGCTTGGCCGCTGGTGTCGCCCGCCATCCAATCGGCCCTCTCGTTCACGAGCAAGACGCCAGCCGGCATTCTGCTGGTGGACGACGATCGCTTCTACAACCGTGAACAGGACTACCTGAACGCCCTGATGGCGCAGAGTAACATTGCCGATCGCTGGGATACGCGCTGGGGGAGCGGCTTAACCAACTCCCCGCCGATCACGACGTTACGCATGTATCCGCTTGTCGTGTGGTTTAACGGCTACGATTGGTTTGATCCGATTCGACCCCAAGAAGAGCGTGCGTTACAGGATTATCTCGACGGCGGCGGGCGTTTGTTGTTCTCCTCGCAGGCCGCGTTGTTTTATACGCAGTTGAGCGATTTCACCCGCAATGACCTAGGCGTAGCTGCGATTGACTACGAAGACACCTTCTCGAACGTTGTGGGCGCGCCGACGACTGCCATTGGCGAGGGCTTCGACGGCGGCAGTTTGCTCGACAGCTTCGGCCGGTTTCCGTATTTCTGGAACCTGAGCACCTCGCTACAGCCCCTGAGCGGCACGCAGGTCATCCTGCGCGGCGACAGCGGCCAGCCGGCTGCCCTCGCGCGCGAGAAAACCCGACCCGGCCATGCCCCGCCTGCCCGCGCGGTGTTCTTGCCCTTCGCCTTCGAGGCGTTGACAGAGACCGTTCGCGCCGATCTGATGAATCGCATCGTCGCTTGGCTGTCGTGGTTGGGCCGCTCATCTCTGACGCCCCATGCTCCGCTGATCACTGCCGGCGAAACGGTGACCTTCACGCTCGTTTTGCGCGCCGATGAGGTGATTTCCTCGCCGTTAACGATCACACCTACGGTGTCGATCTCGACGCCGGTGGGCGATGATTTGTGGATCATCTCATCGACACTGCCAAACTGGACGCCACACTACGCCGGCGAGTGGAATGGGTCGCTTCAAGCCGGCATGGCGTTGACCTGGACGTTCGTGGCAACGACCGGCGTGACTCTGCCAGCCGGCTCACACGTGACGGCCACCCTCCATGTGGCCGTCCAGCAGCCCGGCATCCGGTTTACGCGCCAGGCTGGGGTGCGCGTCGGCAGCCCCGGCGGGGCGCCGCATCTCGTTTCGTCGCTGGAAATGCAGCCGGCCGCGCCGGCTTGGTTGAGCCTGATCACGTTTACAGCGCGGCTGACGAACAGCGGCGCGCTTGCTGCGCCGGCGGCTACGCTGACCGCTGTCATTCCCACCGGCTTGATCTTGCTCACCCCCACTGTTCAAACGCCGCTTGTGGGCGGCACCGCTCTGGCGCGCAATCGGATCGTCTGGACCGGCCCGCTGGCTGCTGGCGCAAGTGTGAGCGTGACGTATGGCGTCAGCGTGCCGGCCTTCAGCCCGCCGCAGCGCGATTTTTATCACGCCGTCTTAACGGACGATGGCGCCGCTATGCGCTCTCAAAGCGCGGTGTGGGTCTCGCCGGCCATGCGCCTGTTCTTCCTCCCGCTCGTCGTGCGTTGATGTGCCATCAGCGCTTGTCGTTCGGCCAGAGACAAATCGCGCCACCGGCCCGGCTGCAAGCCTTGAAGGGTGAGCGGCCCGATTGCGACGCGAATCAGCCGCACGGTCGGTAGGCCGACCGCTGCCGTCATGTGGCGCACTTGGCGCTTCTTGCCTTCGGTTAAGATCAATTCGATCCAGGCAGTGGGGCCGTGCGGCGTCACCGGCTTGTCGCGCGCTGGGATGGGCCAGGGTAACTGCGGGAATGGGCCGTTGGATTGCGCCGGCGCGATGCCGTCGAGCAACAGGCGCGCTTGGCAAGGGCGGGTGCGATAACCGCGCACAATCACGCCATGTCGCAGGTGGGCCAGTTGAGATTCGGTTGGCTCGCCCTCCACTTGCGCCCAGTACGTCTTGGGCAATTTGTAGCGCGGGTCAGTCAGGCGATGGATGAACAGGCCGTCGTCGCTGAGGATGAGCAAGCCTTCGCTGTCGTAGTCCAGTCGGCCGGCGGCATACACATGCGGCGGCAAGCCAAATTCGCTCAGGGTGCGCTTGCCGGCGTCTGTCGGAGAAACACCCTCATGCGTAAACGACGACAACACGCCGTATGGCTTGAACAGGGCAACATAGCGCAGCATGATCAAGGTTGTGCCTGCATGAAATCAAGCATGAGCGCGATTGTAGCAACCGAACCCTCCCTTGCAGTGTAAGTGTGACCTGAGGTTCAACTTGCCGAGTTGCTCCCAATCGCAGACAATCAAATCATGAACTGTGTTGCACTGGCAGGTGGTGTCGGAGGCGCGAAATTCGCCGATGGACTGGCGCGCGCGATCGGCGCCGAATCGCTTACGGTGATTGTCAATACCGGCGATGATTTCGAGCTGTATGGCTTGCATATCTCGCCGGACTTGGACACGGTGATGTACACCCTGGCCGGGATTGCCAACCCGGACACCGGTTGGGGCATCGCGGGTGACACGTGGCGCAATTTCGAGATGTTGGAACGCTATGGGGTTGCGCCGTGGTTTCGCTTGGGCGATTGCGATCTGGCCACGCATCTTTTGCGCAGCGAGATGTTGGCAGATGGACAACCGCTCAGCGCCGTCACACGCGAGCTGTGCCGGCGGTTGGGCGTTGCTCCGCGCGTCACGCCGATGAGCGACGACCGCGTGCGCACCGTCGTGGAAACCGAAGTTGGCCTGCTGCCATTCCAGGAATACTTTGTCAAGCATCACTGGCAGCCGGCCGTACAGGCTATCCTCTTCGAAGGCAGCGAGGAAGCAGAACCCGCGCCGGGTATGTTGCGTGCCCTCGAAACCGCCGATACCATCGTTATCTGTCCGTCAAACCCCTATCTCAGCATCGACCCGATTCTGAGTCTGCGCGGCGTGCGCGATGTGTTGCTGAACGCAACAGCGCCGATCATCGCCGTCACACCGATTATTGCAGGCGAAGCTGTGAAAGGGCCGGCCGCTAAGCTGATGCGCGAGTTGGGCAAAGAACCGTCTGCCGTTGAGGTGGCCCGCCATTACGCCGACTTTGTGAACGGGTTTGTGTTGGATGAGCGCGATGTGGCCTTGGCCGATCAGATCAAGGCGATGGGCATCGGCGTATTCGTTGCCGACACGTTAATGAAGTCGGTAGATGATCGTGCTCACTTGGCCTGCGATGTCGTGAGCTTTGCCGATCGACTGCGACCTGAAAAGCTGGGCGGTTGCAGATTGAACCGCGCGGACGGCTCTTCCCGTTAAGTCGCCGGTCGTTGGGTGGCGCTTGCCATGGCGATGGTCGCCTTGATTCCGGTTAAACCTCTGGCGCGCGTCAAGTCGCGCTTGGCCGGCGCGTTGGACGACAAGGCGCGGGCGCGCCTGATCCAGGATACGCTGCGTCACACCATCCTTGCCATACGCGAATCAGGGCTGCTCGAGACGGTCTTTGTGCTCACACGGGATCGGCTGGTGGCGGCTTGGGCAGAAGACTGGGGCGCGCACGTGGTGTGGGAACGCTGCGCCGGCCTGAACCGCTCGCTTGAGATAGGTCGCCGGCATGTCTTGATGCAGCGGCGTGGCCTGACGCGCTTGTTGGTTGCGCCGGCCGACCTGGGCTGGTTGCACGCCGAGGATGTGACGGGTATGACGGCCCTATTGCCGGCCGATGGGCCTGCCGTTGTGGTTGCGCCGGATCGTCATGACCAGGGGACGAACGCGCTCCTGTTGCAGCCACCTGCCGTGATTCCGTTTTGCTTTGGGGCCGGCAGCGCCCATGCCCATGCTGATCAAGCGCGCGCGCGTGGTGCACAAGTGTTTTGCTATCACTCGAGTTCGACCAGCTTGGATGTGGACGAACCCGCCGACCTGAGTCTGTATTGCGCCGCGCCGTATGTGTGGTGAGCGATGCCCGACGATCTGCCCGCCAGCCCAGAGAGTGCCGCGCGTTCAACCGTGTGTCCAGCCGCTGCCGATCTTGACGACATGCACCGGCTCGATTTCGATCACCACGCGCGGCCCTTGAAACAGCCACTCCACCATGCCGTCCACTTCTGCCGGCGCCGTGTAGCGCGCCACAATCCGCCGCACCATCTCGCGCATATCAAAGCCTGGTTCTCCTGGCTCGTGAAGAATGGCCAAACCCTTGATCGACACGCCGCGATATGGCTGGGCGTCGTCGTCGATTGAGGCGCCCACTCGCCGGTCGCGGGCCATATTGCGATACTTGACGCGATCGCGCTGCGTGCTGGTAAACAGCCGCCCGCCCTCTTGCAGATACCACACTGGCGTCACCTGGGGGTAGCCGTCCGCTCCCAGCGTCGCCAAACGCATCAACAACGGGCGGTTCAAAAACTCGATCACTTCCGAGTCAAACATTGCAATGCCTCCTCATAGGCTTGCGGCGTATCCACGTCGCGCAGAATGGCGTCGGTGTTGACGACGAGATGAGTAACCGAGTGAGGGCGCGCGCGCAGCAAGTCACGCACGTTTGCGCCGGCCGGCAACGCCAGCACGTCCGCCCATACCGATTGGCCGATGAGCACCGGGTGGCCGCGTGGACCATCATGCTTAAAGCGCGGCGCGATGATCTCGCCACAGCCGCGCTCGAATGCCGTGATTAAACGGTCGAACACCTGCGAGGGAATCAAGGGTTGATCGGCCAGCGCAATCAGCGCTGCCGCCGGCGGCGGATTGTGATGCTGCAAGAAAACCAAGCCGGCCTGAATAGACGACAGCATCTCGCCGGCTTGGTAATCGGGGTTGTGCACATACGTCACGGGCAAGCCGTTTAAGGCTTGTCTGAGCCGCGCGGCATCGTGACCGGTGACAACGACCACAGGACGCGCGCGAGAGTGGAGCACGTTGGCAACGGCCGCCTCAACCACCGTGGACGCGCCCAAGGGTGATGCACCGAACGGCAGGAGCAATTTGTTTGTCCCAAAGCGTGTCGAAGCGCCGGCAGCCAGAACAAGCGCGGCAACCATGCGCTAGATTGTACGCCGCACCGGTTGGCGATATCACCCTCCTCGACGGCGGTTGAAGCAGCGTTCACTGGGGCAGCGGGCGCCAGGCCAGCGATAAGACGGCAGCCAGGGCTGCCGCCAGAGCGCCCAGGCCGGCGAACGCAAAGCTGATCTCGGTGGTCTCGTATTTGGTGATCAGATGCGTCGGCAGCGACTCAAACACCTGCTGCAATTCACCGGCGCTTTCGGCGGAGAAATACTGTGCGCCGGTTAAGGCGGCAACTTGTTTCAGCGTTTCTTCGTCAATGCCCCTGCGAAAGCGGCCGGGGCCGCCCGTGCCACTGCCCATGCCGCCGCCGAAGAACGACGGGCCGGTGGGCATCGGTTCGCGCCCGGTGAGTTGCGGTCCGCAATACGGGAAGGACATCGAGCCCCGCTCGGTGCCGAAGCCGATGGTGTACACCCGCAACCCCCGTTCTGCGGCTTGCCGCGCTGCGTCGAGCGGGCGAATGCCGGTGTTGCTGGCCCCATCGGTCAACAGGACGATGATGGCCGGCGCATACGCGCCACGGGGCACAGGCATCGGGCGCGGGGCGTCGCGCGCCAAGTCCTGTTCAGACAAACTGGGTGCAACGTTTGGATCGACTTCGGCGATGGCATCGATTGCTTTCAAGATACCGCTGCCGATGGCAGTGCGATATCCCACCAGCAATCCTTCCACCGCTGCCCGCAAGACTTCACGGTTGTTGGTGGGCGGCTGAACAATTTCTGCAAAGCCGGCAAACGCGACGATGCCAATCTGCGTGCCGGGGGGTTGTCTCTCGATGAACGACAATGCTGCGCGTTGCGCTGCCACCAGCCGGTTCGGTTCGACGTCGTTGGAGCACATACTGCGTGACACGTCGATTGTCAGTACGATGGTGGACTGGCCATACGGCACGCTGGCTATGGCAACCGGCCGGCTGAGCGCCATCACCAGGCTGGTTAGCGCCAGCGCAAACAGGACAAACGGTACATGCTGTCGCCAACGCGACCGGCGCGGGATGGCCGTTCGAAGTAGAGATAAGCTGGAATAGCGCACGGCCAAGCGCCGCTGCCGGCGCAGCATCCAGATGTAGGCTCCCACCAGCAGGGGAATCATGCCCAGCAACACCAAAAAACCAGGCCACAACACATCCATGTGAACGTCCTCCGCGCGTCAGCAAAAACTGATCCTCATCGTGCTACGGCAACCGCCCCAGCCACACCATAGACAGAGCGCCGCCGATCAGCAGGATGAGTAAACCGGCCCCTGCAACAAGCGAGGTGATCTCCATGTTCTGCGTGCGTGTGACGAGCTGCGGGTTGATCGTTTGATAGACGGCGCGCAGTTGCTCCTCATCTGTTGCGTTGAAATACGCTCCGCCGGTGAGCTGGGCAATCTGTCGCAGAGTGGCTTCGTCCAGTTGGGTGCGAATCGAAAAGCCTTCGATATTTAAAATTGCTCCCTCAGGACTACCGATGCCAACAGTGTAAATGCGCACGCCCTGTTCGGCAGCGATTTGGGCGGCTTCTAGTGGATTAGGCGGAGCGGTGTTTTCTCCGTCTGTGAGCAAAACGATTACCGCCGATCGGCGCGCGCCTGTAGGCGGCGGGGTAGGGGACGGCGTGGCAGTCAAGCCTCTGTTGCTGTAATAGTTGGGCGCAGGTCGTTCGGCAGCGGCGAGCGTGTTCAGCGCCGCCAGGATGCCGCTGCCAAGAGAAGTGCCGCGCTGGGGCGTCATGCGGTTGATGGTGGCCAACAAGGCAGCCGGGTCCTCGGTTGGCGTCTGGGCGGTTAGCCCGCCATCGCTGAAGGCCACAATGCCGACGCGCACGCCGGCCGGCTGACGGCTCACAAAATCGCGCGCAGCGGCTTTGGCCGCTTCCATCCGCGTTGGACGCAGATCATCGGCAGCCATGCTGCCCGACACGTCGAACGCCAGGATCACCGTGCCTTCGACGCGCGGCAGACTGACCACTGCTTGTGGGCGGGCCATTGCCACAATCAACACACTCAGGGCAAGCAAAAACAGTGCCGGCGGCAGGTGGCGCCGAAGTGTGGCGCTGCTTGTTCCTGCGCCGGCCAGTCCAAAATGGCCGTAGCGCGCCAGAACACGCTCCCTTCGGCGCGCCATCCACACATACAGGCCGGCCAACACCGGCACAATCGCCAATAGCGACAGAAGCGCAGGCCAGACAAACGACATGTCTTTCTACCTCCGGCGCTGCTCGCGCGCTGCTGCAAACTGCGCAATGGCGTGCACCAGATCATCCTCGGTGGAGAGCGATAGCACATCTACGCCGGCGCGTTTGAATGTAGCACCTAGATGGCGCTCGTGTTGTTCGATGGCGGCTGCGAAGTGTGCGCGAAAGGCGCGATCGCGCGTGTCCACGTAAACCTGTTCGCCTGTCTCGGCGTCCTCGAGGATCAACGGGCCGATTTCGGGCAGCTCGCGTTCGCTGCGATCCCACAACCGCACGGCGATTACCTCATGCCGGCGGTTTAACTGGCCGAGCAGGCGTTCCCAGCCCGGCGCACAGATGAAATCGGAGATGATCAAGATTAACGCCCGTCGATGGATGCTGTTCAGCGCCGTTCGCAACAACGGTGCGAGGTCGGTCAGCGGCGCGTGCGAGAGGGGAGGTTGGCGCATCAGCTCGTGCAGCAAGCGCAGCGTGTGCAGGCGTCCTCCCCGCGCGGGGATCATGCGTTCAACTTGAGTGGTGTATAGCATCGCCCCCACGCGGTTGCCGTGCCGTGTTAGCAAGCGCGCCAGCGTGCCGACTAGATCGATCAGCACACTGCGCTTGAGGCGGGATTGCCGCGTGGTGCCGAAATCGACAGACGGGCTGAAGTCGAGCAAGAACCAGGCGGTGATCTCGCGGTCTTCGACGTACTGCCGGATGTAAGGCGCGTCCATGCGGGCCGTCACGTTCCAGTCGATGTAGCGCACATCGTCCTGCGGCTGATACTCGCGCAAGTCGGCAAAGTCCACGCCGTAGCCGTAAAACAACGTGCGATAGTCGCCCTGGAGCAGGCCATCCAGCCGGCGGATCACCTGCCAGTCCAGGCGCTGCAAGACGCGCTCGGCAGCACGCGGATCGGCTTGGGGTAAGTCAGGCAGCAGCGCGGACATGGGTATGCTCGTGCAGAGGGACGGCCGGCATCGGGATGCGGGCGAGGATTTTGTTCAACAACTCATCGCTCGATACATTGTCCGAAAGCGCCTCGTAGGTCAACACCACGCGGTGCCGCATCACGTCGAGCGCCATATCCAGCACGTCCTGGGGCAAGGCATACATGCGCCCGCGCACAAATGCCAGTGCCTTGGCAGCCAGGATCAGGTTGATCGAGGCGCGCGGGCTGGCGCCGAATAGGATGTAATGTTGCAGTTCCTTCAGGCCGACTTCTTGCGGATGGCGGGTTGCAGTCACCATGCGCACGGCGTATTCGATCAGCGCCGGGTCCACATAGACGCGCGCGGCCTGTTTCTGTAGCTCCAGTAATTGCTCGATGGCCAGAACTTGTTGCACCGTCTCTAGCGCGCCGGTCATGCGCTCGACGATGACAAACTCTTCGGTTGGGCTGGGATAGGACACCAGCACTTTGAGCATGAAACGATCGACTTGCGCCTCTGGCAGGGCGTAGGTGCCTTCTGTCTCGATCGGGTTCTGAGTTGCCAGCACCAGAAATGGGTTCGGCACCGGGAAGGTGTCGCGACCGATGGTGACTTGGCGCTCTTGCATCACTTCCAGCAGCGCGCTTTGTACTTTGGCCGGCGCGCGGTTGATCTCGTCGGCCAGCAGCAGATTGGTGAACACCGGGCCGAGTGATGTGTTGAATTCGCCGGTCTTCTGGTTGTAGATGCGCGTGCCCACCAAGTCGGCCGGCACCAGATCGGGCGTGAACTGAATGCGTTTGAACTCTCCGCCGATGGCCTGCGCCAGGGTTTTGATGGTCATCGTCTTGGCCAGCCCCGGCACGCCCTCGACCAGAATGTGGCCACGCGCCAGCAACGCCACCATCAGGCGCTCCAGCAGGTGATCTTGGCCGACGATGACTTTCTTGACCTCGTACAGCAATCGCTCGATCGGTTGGGCGTTAGGCGAACTTCCGTTGGTGCTCATGGGCGTTTGTCCTTTTTTACTTAGTACGGCGGCGCGCCGGCTGCGCCGCCGGCCACATCAATCGGCACGGCCAAACCGATGCCGATAAATACTTCTTGCTCGGTCGGATTGATCAAGCCGGAAACGATGCCCACAACTTCGCCGCGCCGGTTCAACAGCGGCCCGCCGGAATTGCCGGGATTCACTGCCGCGTCGAACTGAATCAGCCCTTGTAGGCGCGGGCTGTCTTGCGCCCGGCGGAAGGTGCGGTCCAGGCCGGAGACCACGCCGGCGCTCAGCGAGTTGTACAACCCCAGCGGATGCCCGACGGCAAACACCTCATCGCCGACCCGCAATGTGCCGGGGTTGCCCAGCACGGCCGGCGCAAATGCTTTCGGCAACCGATCTGGAATCAGTACAGCGATGTCGTTCTCCGGCCGCTGCGCGGCAATCTGCGCGCCGGACTGCGTGCCATCGGCGAAGGTGAGGGTGATTTGTTGGGCGTGGGTGACAACGTGTAGGCTGGTGAGGATCAGTCCTTGTTGATTGACGATCACGCCGCTGCCCACTCCGATCTTGGGTTTGCCGCTTGCATCCCGTTTGCCGGTTTCCACCTCGATCAGCACCAACGAGGGGCGGATGATCTGATACACGCGCGTGGAGAACGGCGCCGGCGGCGTGGCCGAGGCCATCGCCTGGGCCACAATCTCCCCGACTTCGCGCGCGCTCAGCGGTGGCGCCGCCGGCGCCAGTAGACCGTGCAGCCACAGAGCTGCCAGCCCGGCCAGGACGCCTAGCGCAAACAGCCCTGCGCCGGGCGCACGCCGACTGATCCGCCGAAAGCGTTTGCCGATGCTTGTGACCTGCGATTCAGACTGCTCGCCCATACGTTTGCGCGCTCCGCCGGCATGACCGGAATAACTTCAGCCATAGCAAGCCTGGCTGAGATATCCCCAAGATCGAGATTAAAGAGTCGGCAAAAAACCGGGAAACGCTGATCGATCCTGCTAAACTTGCCGCCCAATGGTCGAGATTGTCGCCAATTTGCACATGCACACCCCGTATTCGGACGGGGCGCTGTATCACCGCGCGATCGCCGACGCGGCCTCGGCTGCCGGTCTGGATGTGATCGTCGTGACCGATCACAATGTGTTGGTGCGCGGGATAGAACGCTATCTGGGTGGCGTATTGGTGTTGGTGGGTGAAGAAATTCACGATTGCCG
This sequence comes from Thermoflexales bacterium, assembly GCA_025056895.1. GTDB lineage: Bacteria > Chloroflexota > Anaerolineae > J036 > Brachytrichaceae > Roseilinea. The sequence goes on along the minus strand of JANWVJ010000001.1, from coordinate 2,149 downwards.
GCGCGATCCGCAGGTCAGTCACTTGTTGGTGTACAACGTCGGCGAAGAGCTTGCTCCCCTGGCCGACAAGCCCCAGGAGTTGGTGCGGCAGGCGCGACAGCGCGGCGGGTTAACCTTCCTGGCCCATCCTATTGAGTATGGTTCTGCGCTCGATCCGGAGCTGGAGGCCATTCCGTGGGCCGACTGGGAGGTGAAAGGCTTCACCGGCATCGAGTTGTGGAACTACATGTCTGACTTCAAGGCGCGCTTGTGGAGCGCGCCGGCCGCTCTGTTTGCGATATTCTTTCCCTCGTGGGTGGTGCGTGGCCCATTCCCGGCTGCGCTGCGCAAATGGGACGAGTTGCTGGTCGCCGGCCAGCGTGTGGTGGCCATCGGCAATGCCGACGCGCACGGCTCGATGTATCGGCGTGGGCCGCTGCGGCGGGTGATCTTTCCATACCGCTTTCTATTCGGCTGTGTGAACACGCACGTGCTGATCGACAAGCCGCTCACGCGCGATGTGGCCGTCGATCGCGCGCTGGTGTACGGCGCGCTGCGCGCCGGCCATTGCTTCATCGGCTATGACGCCGCCGGCCCCACGCGCGGCTTTCGTTTCACCGCCCGCAGCGGCGCCGAGATGGCCATCATGGGCGACGAGATCAATCGCCGGGGCGCGGTGCGCCTGGAGGTAGTTTGCCCGGCCGGTGGGGATATCCGTCTGGTGCGCAACGGCGAAGTGGTTGCTCGCGCTACCGGCCGCGCGCTCGAACACCTGACGGTTGATCCCGGCGTCTATCGTGTGGAGGTGTATCGCCGCTACCGGCTGCTCAAGCGTGGCTGGATTTTCAGCAATCCGATCTATGTGCGCTGAGACGGCTTGTCTCACGCCACGCCGGCGCAAGGGTCAATCGCAAGTGTGGTCAGCTAGTACGAGATGTCTGGGTCGATTTGCATTTGCCGGAATGTTTCACGCACCTTATCTTCCAACTCGTCTTCACCCATCGCGCCGTCTTTAGCCTCGATGGTGATATGCAGTGCGTTGAAGCGCTTTTGCAACAGGTTTAGCAGCCCTAGTAGACTGGAGACCTTACCCAAAGGTAAATCGAAACTCATCCTCAGGTTTGCATAGGCTGATTTGCTCGATCCTCCGATGACGGGGGAATATGACTCGTCCGGCATGTCCTCTGTGCGCTCGGCTCGATTTGTCTCTTGTCTGCCCCCATAGCCAATGCCCACCCCCCCGCTCTCAGCAGCGTGCTCCTGCGCGACGCGTTGGGCTTTGCAGACCTGGGCGCGGATGATCACCTCGCGCCCGGCCAGGCCGACCGTTGGCGACTCGTTGAAATACAAGCAGCGCGGCTGCCCCTGCTCGTCCAGCTCGCCCAGGCCGAACAGGCCCTGGCGCACCCCCTCGGCGATGGCGTTCTCCCAGACCTGCCGGCTGACGGCCAGCATCTCGCCCGGCGCGCGCGAGCCGCTCTCGGCTAGCTGCTGCGTCTCGACGTAGTCGCGATTGGCCAGGTAGCGCTCCTTGATGACCAGCGGCGCCAGCCGTTCGACCAGCCGACCCTCGTTGCGCAGGCGCTCATACGCGCGCACGTCCAGCTTTTGGTCAACGCCGTGGGTGGGGATGCCCAGGTCAAGGTCGCTGAGGCCATTCGCCCCCGGCAGGTAGAGCTGGCGGTAGAGGTGTCCGAGCTGCTCTTGCAGGTCGCGCTCCGTCTGTTTGGCATCGCGCTCCAGGGTCTGGCGCTGTTCCGGCGTCAGCACCAGCGTCTTCTGCTGCTTCAGTTCGGCGATGGCCAGGTGGCGACGCAGGAGCTGATCGAAACGGGCGCGGTCGGTCGGCAGCGGCGCCAAGAAGAAGAGCGTGTTGCGGTGCACGCGCGGCGTCTGGCCTTTATTGCGCATGAACTCCTGCATCTGCTGGGGGTCGGCTTCACGGAAGATCAGCAGCTTGGGCGCCTCGTCGTCCGGGATGTCGGCGCTGCTGCCCGGCCAGATGAAGGTCTTCATCTTCTGCCCGCCCACCTGCTGGCGCAGGGCTTCCCACTCGGCCTGCGCCAGTTGCTCCGGCGTCAGGTTGTCCATGCGCACGGCCAGGGCGCGGTTGAGGTTAGGCGTGGTGGAGAAGTAGTAGCGTCCCGCTTGCTCGTGCAGGTAAAACGAA
>JANWVJ010000019.1 GCA_025056895.1 Thermoflexales bacterium | reverse complement strand
TATGGACTATCGAGCGAGTCAATTCAAGGAACAGTCATAGCTGGTTTCTCAGCGCTTGTGTCAATGTTTTGCTACCAGCTTGGAATAGCGGTTTGGGCAGCTGGCTGGACTTACCTTCTCCTGCGTCGACGCGCTTTGCCTCATGTCTTAATATGGTCAGCTTTCATGGTACTTTCTCTTGCGCTTCAGTATGGAAGCTACCGTTTGAACTTTGAAAATCGGACTCTCATTCCTAGTGACATTACAAGGGTTATTGTTTTCTTCTTGCTTAATGTTGGTGCTCCTCTAGGTGTTCTCAATGAGCCTTTAAGCGGCATGATGGGCCTGGTTTTACTTTTCACATTGCTGGCGAGTATATTGACGATACGGCGCAATGAGGCCGGATTACCATTCTCCAGGCAGCTTGCACTCGCCCTCTCTCTAGTTGCGATATCGTTTGTCTCCTCAACACTAATCACACTAGGACGGTCTCAATTCGGACTCGACTGGGCAGTGCAGTCACGATATACAACAGTGACCTCGGTCGGCGTTCTTGGCATATTTATGTGCTTACATCTGGCTCATACGTGTTATTCGAGTCGCTTCACCTCAACTCTAGTGATGTTGTCGTCTGTTGCCATCGTCGTCGGAGTTGGATTTAGCTATGTGCAAGGCATCTCATCTGGCATGTATAGCTGGGCTACTCGAATGATGTTGCGCTTCACGGTGCAAAGCATGGATTTCGAGTTTGTCGATCATCGTGTGATATTCCATGATCTAGAAGTACTCCAGAGAAGGCTGGCTTTCTTGAAGAAGTACCGGCTAGGGGTGTATCGTGAGCCACCCCTGATCTTAATACCCAAGCAGGTCAACGCTAAACCCGCCCCTATTATCTCACCATCGAGCAGCCTGGTTCAAACCTTTCGCTGTCCAGTGAAATCTCTTTATGATTTCAAACTGCCGTTTGCTACATCTGGGCACAAAAGTACGGGCACTCTCCAGCTAGTTCTGCGAAATGGGGAAGAAACTGTTATTAGCCAAGCTATTCCGATGGAGAAGATACAGCCTAACTCGTGGGTTACGTTCAGTTTGCCAAGGCCGATTGATCAATGCTACGGACAAGAACTTACTCTCGAACTTAGCACGAGAGACGCCACTGCTGAGAATATGGTAACCCTATGGACCTTCCCGGCAAACTACGAAGTTATTCGCTCCCAAAGCTCACCGGGTATTCAAGGAAACTACGCCATCGGTCTTAAGCTGAATTATGATTACTATCGCTTGCCCTTTTAGCCATAGAACCAGATACCGTGCTAAGCCTGAAGGTCGGCTTGCCTTCGAGCCACATTTCTAGGATACCCATTTAGTCGTGAGGGCGAATCACTTACACCGCTTCCCAGAATGGCAGGAGCGACTACGCCGGGCCGTCGCTTCGGTGAAAGGCACACTTATCGAGGAAACGTTAGATCGCCCACACGTCAACGCGTTGTATCATTTGGCAGATGCCTACGTGTCGCTGCATCGCAGCGAGGGATTTGGTTTGACCATCGCCGAGGCCATGCGTGTGGGCAAGCCGGTGATTGCAACCGACTATTCCGGCCCGCGTGACTTTCTCAACCAGAGCAACGGCTATCCGGTGCGCTATCGCCTGGTTGAGCTAGAGCAGGATTATGGTCCGTATCAAGCCGGCAATGTATGGGCTGAACCTGAAGTAGCGCACGCCGCCTTGCTCACGCGTCAGGTGCTTGGCAATGCGGCTGAGCGATCGGCGAAGGGCCAGCGAGCAGCACTCGACATCGAACGGCTATATGGTTCGCAGGCGATTGCCCGGCGCATCGCCAGTCGGCTTAGCCGGCTCTGACTTCAGCTTGCTTGCTGTGGCGCCCAGGCAACTGTTTACAGTCAGTGCAAAGATGTCTGAGGCGCGCCAGCATATCGATTGCCTGCGCCAGGCTCTCCTTATCAGCTACAGCCTGCCGTGCCATGAGCATCGCTCGCCCATAGGCCAGCGATAGGGCGCGCAATTCGTCAGGATGTGGGTCGGAGCGTAGGAAATCGGCTTCGGCAGCCTCAAATTCCCGCTCGAATGGTGGATTGTGCATCTGCATCAGCGCAAATAACAAGCGATTGCGCTGACTCAGTGTCAACCGCGCGATACGATCTGAGAAGGAAGCGGACTCGGCGTGCTCGAGGACGGCTTGTGGGCAGTACCAGACCTGCCAGCCGTTGGCTCTCAACCGCATGCACAAGTCAACATCCTCATAATAGCCCGGCGCGAACAGTTCGTTGAATAGGCCAACTTGATCCAGCGCGGTTGTACGCAATGCAATAGCCGCGCCGGTGACAAAATCCACCTCGCGTTCGAGATTGTGCTCAGGCGCGTCCGGCTGGTGATGCCCATAGTGTAGCCCGACCAGTCTGGGCCAGATCAGCATTCCTCCGGCATGTTGCAGCGTGCCACGGCCGGGATAGAAAATCTTGCAGCCAACTGCTCCGGCATTCTCGTGCCGAGCGAACATATCCTCGATTGCTGCCAGCCAGTCGTCGTCCACCTGCGTGTCCTGATTCAGCAAAACAATCATATCGGGGCGTGGCGCGCTTTCCATCGCCCGGCGCAACGCCATGTTCGCTGCACAGGTAAACCCCAGGTTGGCTTTGTTCTGGACGATGAGTAAGTCCGTGCCGCGCTGCGCTAGTTCTAGGCGATATCTCTCGATCCTGTCCAGCGTGTCGTCCTCACTGGCGTTGTCGATCACCAGAGTGAGACGCGCCGGCTGCCTCTGCTTCACGAGAGACGCTAGACACGCACCGAGGTGCGAGGCGCCGTTCCAGGTAACCAGTACAACTGCTGTGTTCATGCTTCGTCACAGAGTCTCTTGGCAAACTCCGCGATCAAATCCGTCTGCAAGTGTTCAGCGTCTGCAATCTCTTTCCTTAACCCCTCAAGTCGATGCTCGTGTCTGTCGTGGGCAACTTGCAGTTGCTGTAGATCGGTCTGCACAACACGCAAGTGATACTCCTGCTGGGCGGCCAGATCGGCGATCATGGCTTGTGCGTGCTGCTGCTGGGCGGCCAGATCGGCGATCATGGCTTGTGCGTGCTGCTGCTGGGCGGCCAGGTCGGCTGCAACCCTTCCAAAGTGCTGATGTGTCACAACCCAGTTTTGCCACAGCGAACGGTTGATCTGGTTTTGCTGCCAGATCATCGTTCGCAGTCGCCAGAAGACCAGCTTATCTAAGAGAGGAGCCAGCAAGCGCGTGAGCAAGCCGCTTGGGCTGGGCAGCAGAAGATCAGGTGGCTCAGGAAAAGTTTGCTGAGAAGAATTGGTGGTGGTCTGACTCATGCCTGCTGCGCTTGTCCTTTCCGTGGTTTCAGTATGCTTGCTGGGTTGACTGTCTGATGCCGGCCCAGCACCTGGGTCATTAGATTTGGCCAGGAGTTGCATCGCATCTGGTGCGCGCGCCGGTTGCTTGCAGAAGCGGCGCAAGGCTTGAACAGCCGCCTGCCAACTCATGGAATGGCGCAGAGTATCCCATGCGACGTGCTCATGATTGCGCGGTCGGTCGAGGAGGTCCAGAATGGCTGTTGCCACTGCGGCAGGAGTGTCTTCTTCTACCAGGATGGCTGCGCCGGCCTGGGCCATGCGTTCGGCCAGCTCGTCGCCCCGCGTCAACACCATCGGCAAGCCGGCCCAAATGTAGCTCAACACTCGCGTGCGCGCAGAAAAGCGCGCTTCCAAATGATCGCGATGCAGTGAAATACCGATGTCCGATTCCAGCAAATAGTTTTGCCAGTCTTCGTAGGGAACCCAGTCGCCCACGAATACCGTGCGATCCAAAAGATTCAACTCACGCGCCAGCTCAACCGTCCGCTGTTGGATGGGCATCTGTGCTCCCAGAGTGCCGGCTGGATGGCGCAGGCCGGGGAACACAAACTTCACATCGCTCCTCTTTCGGGTGATCTCGCCGGCGGCTCGCACAAGTGTTAACGGGTCAAGCCACTCCCAAGCGCCGCCTCCCCACAACACAATTTTGTCGTTGGCCCCAATCCCCTCGATCACACCGCGCATTACGGGCCGAGTGTGAACCGGTTCACGCTCCGGCAGACCGTAAGGCAACAAATCGACGAACTGTCGCAGAGATGGATCTGCTTGGTACGTCAACGGGTTAATCCGACCTGCCATCGCCAGCGCGCCCAACCACCAGTCACGCTGACGCTCGGTGGCAGCAACAAAAAAGTCGCCTCGCTCCAGTACATACTGCATCATCCGTTGGTATTCGGCGTGCCAGCGCAACCGCTCATCTAACCCACTGTGGGTTGGATCGACCTCCAAATGTTCGAACAACGTGATGTCATATCCATCCACCACAACCGCTTTGTTGTGGCGGTCCAGTGCAGCGCGATGTTGCCAAACGGTGTCTGGATACGCCAGCATCACGTCACAGCCAGCGATCGCTGCGTCGAGCGTCGAGAGATTGGCAGGGTCGTATGTGAAGAACTGCACCCGCCCAGGGGGTGTTTCGGATGGCAAACTGGAGCCAAGGGGAGCGGCCAGGGCAACTTGTAGATCGCGGTCTTGGGCCAGCGCGCGTGCGACCTCGTAATAGCGAATGCCGACGCCGGCCATGCGCTCGCCGATCAAGTCATGGCTGACGATGAGAAGCCTGGACATGAGATGAAATGGCCTGTGAGTGATTGCTGTTGGGCAAGACCAGCGCCTCATCCTCCAAAGCAGGATGCCGCCATGTCCCTTCTAGCGCAATCAGTCCATAGCGCTCGCGCGTACCGCCCGGCAGCACCGTGAAGCGCGCGCACTCGTTCCAGTAGTCATAGCGGTGTGTGTCATCCCAGTCGTAAATGGCCGCATCCAGCAGGTAATCGCCTGGCAAGAACGGCAACCGATCAATGGTGTAATCCACGTAGCCTGCCCCTTCGAGGTAAGGGATTTTGTAGGGCTGCATGGTGTTGTTTGGGCCGGCGATGCGAATGCGCTGATCGGCGCGGTAAAACGCAATCCCGATCAGCGGCTTTTCCACCCGCTCGCGGGCCGAGTAATGCAAGCGCACCGTCAGGCGTGCATTCGTGTGGGTAAAGCGCGTCACGCGGCCATCGGCGTCGATGAACTCCACCCGCTCAATCCGCGCCTCACCGCTGCCCAGGCGTTTTTGCTGATCTTCCAGTTTTTGCTCTGGCGTCGGCACCAGCTTAGCAGCCTGCTTTTCCGCCATCTTGATCAAGGTGTCTTCGTAATAGGCTGCGCTGACAGCCGACACGTCCCCGGCAGCGCGCACACGTCCGCGTTCCAGCCAAATGGCGCGTTTGCACGTTTGCAACACTGCTTCCATGCTGTGTGAGACAAACAAGATGGTGATACCGCGCTTGCGCAGCTCCTGGATGCGTTCTTGGCTCTTCTGTTGAAAGCCCTGGTCTCCGACCGCGAATACTTCATCCAACAGCAAAATTTCCGGTTCCAGGTGGGCAGCGGCGGAAAAGGCCAGCCGCAGGTACATGCCGCTGGAGTAATCCCTCACCGGCACATCGATGAAGTCTTCAATCTCGGCAAACTCGATGATTTCGTCGATCTTGCGGGCGATCTCGCGCCGGGTCAGGCCCATCACGGCGCCGTTCAGCGAAATGTTATCTCGCCCGCTCAGATCGGGATGGAAGCCGGCCCCCAGCTCTAACAGCGCCGTGACCCGCCCGTTCACGGTGATCTTGCCGTGGGTCGGTTGAATGATGCGGCTGATCAGCTTGAGCGTCGTGCTTTTGCCTGCTCCGTTGCGTCCGATCAGTCCCACGTGATCACCGCGCGCGATATGGAACGACACATCGCGCAACGCCCAAAACTCTTCGGCTTTGTGGTTGGTGCGATTGCGGCGCAGCAAATTGACGAACGCCTCTTGGAAAGAACGTGGTCGGTCGCGCTGCAGCCGAAAGACTTTGGAAACATGCGAGAACTCAACAGCAGTATCCATTGATATCACGATCCGCGTGCGACAGTGTGTTTGGTTGCCTGCTTCAGCGTGCGCATCAACCGGATGAATCGACCTTGCTCATACGCGGCCACCAGGGATTCTGCCCGTTGGGCACGTTCTTCCAGCGCCTGCAATCGAGCTTCTGCGTCAGCCAATTGCTGCTTATAGTGTTCTGCTTCGGCACGTGCCTGATCCGCTTGCGCGGCGTGCGCCTGGATCAGAGCATCGCGCTGACGCAACGCCTCAGTGTATAGGCCGGCCAGCTCGGATTGGGTGGCGTGTAGGGCATATACCCAGTCGCTCACCGGTTTGCCGGCTATATTAGCCTCGCCGCTGAAGCGATACAAGTCGTTGCAGCTCGCGCACATCGGGAAAATAGCGCCCTGGCCACGTAAGCTTTCCTTGTAGCGCACAATGTCCTCTAGCGGGTCGGTCAACAGATTGCCGATCTTGCCCACACCGTCCAGATCGTGGCAACACGCCAGCACCTCGCCCGTCCAGGCTACGAACAGCGTGTAGTCGAAAATGTCGCACCGCTTGATGCTGCGGGGCGGGATGGGCGTATCGCAAATCCCATCTCCTTTGAGATGGCCGCCACGATTGTGGCACAACGAGAAAGAAATTTTCTGAATACCCAAGTCATTCAGCCGGCGGCGAATCTCGGCCAGCTTGGGGCGCGTCTGCTTGGTCACGCTGACGTTTGCCACGACTTCCATTCGCCCCTGCGCCCGCTGCACGGCGTCGGCGATGTATTTTTCAGCCCGCTCGAAGTTCAGGCCGCCCATCATCAGCTCATACGTTTCGGCGTCGGCGCCGTTATAGCTGATAATCATGGTACCCAGGCCGGCTTCGATCAGCCGCTCGACATTTTTCGGCGTTAGCGCCGAAGCGTTTGTGGTGATATAGGTGGGGATTTTGCCTCTAAAATACTCGATGAAGCGCGGCAGATTCGGGTTGAGCGTCGGCTCACCCATACCGGCAAAGTCGATGCCCTGTGTTTTGCCGTAGGCCAGCACTTTGTCTGCCACGATTTGGAACGTCTCCCAGGTCATCTTGCCTTTTGGGCGCGTGATCGTCTCGTGGGGACAATGCAGACAGCGCGTGTTGCACTCGTTCGTCGCCTCGATCTCAACCGTGTTCAAGCCAAACCTCCAAACAATTCTCTTTTTGTGCGAGACGGTCTGTTTACATCCAAATCACACTCGAAGTGCGCCGGCCTGTCGCAAATAGTCTGCCAGCGCCTCATGCCAGTCCCGCATATGATCGATGCCTAACTCTTGCAGCGCCTGGTTGCGCAGTACCGAATATGGGGGCCGGCGCGCAGGCAGGTTGAGTTCCGCGCTGGTAATCGGAATCGGCTCGGCGCACACGCCGGCAAGTTGGAAAATCTCCCGTGTGAACTCGTACCACGAGCACTGACCGTCGCTGGTGGCGTGATAGATGCCATATCGACCGGTCTCAATCAGAACGGCGATTTGCGCAGCCAGGTCTTGTGTAAACGTAGGCGTGCAAATCTGATCGTACACCACGCGCACGGGCTTGCCCGTCTGTTCACTTTCACGCCCCAGCCGAAGCATGGTGTTGACAAAGTTGCCGCCTTTACCCATCGATCCGGCCAGGCCATATAGTCCGCAGGTGCGGATGATATAGTGTTTGTGCCATGCTGCGCGAATCAGCAATTCTCCGGCCAGCTTGCTGGCGCCGTAGGCGCTGAGCGGATTCGGCAGATCGCTCTCAATGTACGGCGCGCGCTTGGATCCATCAAATACATAGTCCGTGCTCACATACAGCATCGCGATATCCGCCTCACGACAGATGAGCGCCATCTGTTGCGCTGCCCAAGCGTTGACTTGCAGCGCCGACCATGCGTCCCGCTCGATGTCGTCCACGCGATGAAAGGCTGCCGTATTCACAATCAAGGCCGGCCTAAACTCATCCACCACTGCGCGCACCTGCTCCGGCTCGCTCACATCCAGCTCGATCACGCGCGAGCCTGGTCTATCGCATCTTGTGCTGCCCGGCTGCACGGCCAGCAACAACTCGTGTTGTGAGAGCGCTTGGACTAAGTCGCTGCCCAGTTGTCCGTTTGCACCGATCAGAAGAACATTCACGTTGTCACCGATTACGTCTACGCAAAGTTTCTATAATGCTCGTAATGCGCTCGCGTTGTATCATGTCACGTCGCGCTTGGCTTCAGGCGCTCACGGGTGTTGCAGCCGGCTTGTTGTTTGTGCTGGCCGGCTGCGCCGACGAACCGGAGCCTATTATCATCGAAACGCCGGTCATTACGCTCACCGCTTACGCTACCCCCGAACCGACCGCTCGCCCGCGCCCGACTCCACGCCCAACGCGGACGCCGCGACCGCCGACGCCTACTCCGCGCGTCGTGCGCGTCAACATCAACACCGCCGACGCGGTTGCGCTCGAAGCGTTGCCCCGCATCGGCCCCGCGACTGCCCGACGAATTATCGAGTACCGCCAACAGCATGGCCCCTTTGCTTCTGTCGAAGACATCCAAAAGGTGCCCGGCGTTGGGCCGGCCACCTTCGAGGCAATCAAGCCGTACATCACCATCGACGATTGACGGCTGAGGAATGTCATACTGCTTCGCCGTTGTATGTCACCTTGCAGCTCTGCCGCCCTGATCTACAATCTATGCTGACAACTGAATATTCTCGTTGAGGTGACCCGACAGCCCGGATGCTAGGGCGTAAAGGTGGAAGCTGGTGGGGTGTCCCTACACCGAGTCCAGCGCTGTGCCGCAACTGTAATCGCTTTATCTCTGAGCGAGAGCCAGGACGCCTGCCTCAACGGCGCGATCTCACGTCGCACAAATCTCAAACCTTCTCGTGATCAAGGAGGTGGAACGTGATCCGCGCACCGTAGTCCAGACACAGTGTACAAGCAGAAGGCGCTATGAGTAGTCTGCCGGCGCCTTCACATGTGACACCGTGTCTTAGATAAGCTCTTTGCAACGGTCGCAATTTCGTTTACGCCCGATCTTCTAGCACAAGAAGGTCGGGCGTTTTGCGTTTGGATCGGTGCGCGCGACGGGCAAGCTGGGTCGTTGTGTGTCCGGCGCGCGTTCCTGAGAAAGGAAGATCAGCATGAACAACCATTTCTTTCTACCCCTGGGCGGTGCAACCGGCGTTGGCAGTGTGCCGATGATCGATCCCGATGAGGCAGTGGCATTCGTGGCCGACTGCTGCCCGCGCATCCCGTTCTGGCCCCAATTGCCACAGCGCGCGCCCTCGGAGTCAATGATTGAGCAGGCTTTGCTCCCCTTTGGCGACCTAGTGCGCCGCACTGAGCAACGCACCGGCTATGAGGTTCTGCCCGGCGCCGAAGAGGAATTCGTGCGCCGGCTGGACGATGCGCCCGCCGAATTACAGCCAGATGCTGCGGCCGGCTTTTACGCCTTTGAGCGTGCTCTGGCAGCCGGCGCTTTTCCGCACGCAGCCGCGCTGAAAGGACAAATTGTCGGTCCGATTACGCTGGCGACGCAACTGCGTGTGCAGGGGCGTTCTCTGTTTGATGCGCCCGGCGCGAGCGCCATAGCCAACATCGAGATATTCCGCGCTGTAGGCTGGTATGTCACGCGCTTGGCCTTGTGGCAGATCGAGCGCTTGCAGCGGTGGGGCCGGCCGGTGATTCTGGTGCTGGATGAACCGTGTTTATCGTTGGCCGTTTCACGTCGGTCGCCGGTCGGGCATCATGTCCTACCCGTCCTCAAAGAGTCGTTGACCATGATGCGGGCAGCCGGGGCAATCGCCGGCCTACACTGTTGCGCACGCCTGCCGACCGCGCTGGCTTATCGCGCCCGTCCCGATCTGATCTCATTTGATGCCCATCAGGGTCTGGAGGATTTCTTTGCCGATCCGCATATGCAGGCGTTTATGCGCGCTGGCGGGTTGGTGGCGTTTGGCATTGTGCCGACCCTAAGCGACCTGAGTGAGTTTCATCCGCTCACCCTGCTGTCGCGCTGGCTGGAAGCAGCGATGTCTGTCGGTGACATAGCCGATCTGGCCGAACGGTCTCTGTTCACGGCTACCTGTGGGCTGGGCCTGCTCGGCGAACGCGCTGCGCGCCAGTCGTTCCAACTTGTCGGCCAGCTCTCTGCAAGTGTGGCGGGGTTGTTGCGGCGTGCATCTCGATCGGTCTCCAATCTGTTATCTGTAGGCCCCTCTGCGGCACGCCCGCCGCATCCCTACACAGCCTTTCCCTTGTGGCAGCGAAGAGGGGGTTGGTCTTTTCGAAAAGGAGATACGCCCAGCTCGTCGTTATAGCCCGCGCAGCCGCCTCTTGTCTGGGCGCTGTTGCTCCGACCTACGCATGTCCGATCTCCACTGCCTCGTTGATGTGATTTTTTGTAGATGTAGGAAATTGCATTACAATGTAGCCCGTTTGCCGTGCAATTATCTTGAGGAGTGTGATATGAGGACATTCGTTCGATCGATCCTGAGCAGTGCGGCGCTCGCCGCACTCCTGGCCGGCTGCGCTGCGCCGGCGCGTCCTGTGCCCACTGTGGCGCCTGGCTCAAGTCTTGGCGAAGCACCGACCGCCCAACCCAAAGCGGTGTCGCGCGAGCTGGTTCTCGCCATCGGCGGTGAGAGCAGCGAGGGTTACGACCCTACCACCGGTTGGGGGCGCTATGGCTCGCCGCTCTTCCAAAGCACGTTGCTCGCGCGTGACAACAACCTCAACATCGTGAACGATCTGGCCGAAGGTTACACTGTCAGCCCCGATGGCCTGGTTTGGACGGTCAAGGTGCGCTCGGATGTCAAGTTTTCCGATGGCCGGCCGTTGACTGCCAAAGACGTGGCCTTCACGTTCAACACGGCGGCCAAAAACGCCAGTGTGGTGGATTTGACCGGCTTCGACTCTGCTCGCGCGCTGGACGACACCACCGTGGAGCTGCGCCTCAAATATCCGCAAAGCACGTTTGTCAATCGTCTGATGACGCTCGGCATCGTGCCGGAACATGCTTACGGCCCAGACTATGCGCGCAATCCGATCGGCTCCGGCCCGTTCAAGCTCGTGCAATGGGATGAAGGCCAACAACTGATTGTGGAGGCCAATCCGTATTACTACGGCCCCAAACCGGCTTTCGATCGCATCGTCTTCTTGTTCATGGGTGAAGACGCCGCGTTTGCCGCTGCCAAGGCCGGCCAAGTGCATGTTGTCTCCGTTCCGCCGGCGTTGGGCAAGCAGCAACTCCCGAACATGCGCGCCCTGCCCGTAGACAGTGTGGACAATCGCGGCATCATGTTCCCAATGATCCCCGACACGGGCCGCAAGACCGATAAAGGCTACCCGATCGGGAATACTGTGACTGCCGATCGCGCGATCCGCCAAGCGATCAATTACGCGATTAACCGCCAGGCGCTGGTCGAGGGCGTGCTGGAGGGGTTCGGTTCTCCCGCCTACGGGCCGGTGGACGGCTTGCCGTGGTGGGAGCCGGCGACGGCCTTTCAAGACAACGATCTCGCCAGAGCGCAGCAACTCCTCACCGAGGGCGGCTGGCAGGATACAAACGGCGACGGCGTCTTGGAGAAAGGCGATCTGAAAGCCGAGTTCACGCTGGTGTACCCGGCCTCGGACAGCACGCGCCAATCCTTGGCTTTGGCCGTTGCCGACATGGTCAAGCCGCTGGGCATCGTAATCAATCTGCGCGGCGCCAGTTGGGACGAGATCGAGACCCTGATGCACAGCCACGCCGTGCTGTTCGGGTGGGGTAGTCACGACCAGACCGAGATGTACAACCTGTATCACAGCTCGATGGGCGGCCAGGGCTGGTACAACACCGGCTTTTACGCCAATCCCATCGTGGACGGTTACCTGGATCAGGCCATGCGCGCGCTCTCTGAGCAAGAGGCATTGCCTTTCTGGAAGAAAGCGCAATGGGATGGCACAACCGGCTTCTCAGCCCTTGGCGATGCTGCCTGGGCGTGGCTGGTCAACCTCGATCACGTCTATTTTGTCAGCGAGTGCCTGGATACCGGCAAGCAGCGCGTGCAGCCGCACGGCCATGGCTGGCCGATCACAGCCAACATCGTCGAGTGGCGTTGGACGTGTGAGTAGGTAATACCAGAAGCACGGCGCATCTGTGCCGTTCTGTGCCGGCCCTCTCAAATCACCCTTCGAGATGGTGGGGGCCGGCTTTTCCATGCTGGATGTGAGCTTCACCATGCTGATGCTGAGTTTCGTGATCAAGAAAGCCGCACGCCTGGCGGCATTGCTGCTGATGTTGTCTGCCGTGGCCTTCGCTCTGGTCAGCCTCTCGCCGATCGATCCAGTCACCGCCTATGTCGGCGCGGACATGCTGCGCGTCGGGCCAGAGCAGCGCGCGCGGATTGCCGAGCGCTGGGGCTTGGATGATCCGCCCGTAGAGCGCTACCTGCGCTGGCTGGGGCAGGTTGCGCAGGGCGACCTGGGCGTTTCAATGATCTATCGCCAGCCGGTGATCGAGGTGATCGGCCAACGCTTCCTGGCTTCGCTGGGATTGATGGGAGCAGCCTGGCTTTGCTCTGGCGTATTGGGGTTTGCGCTGGGTGTACTGGCCGGCGGCAGCGCCGGCTCCGTGTTCGACCGCCTCGTGCGCTGGTTTGCCTATGTGCTGGCCTCTACACCGACCTTTTGGCTGGCCCTGTTGCTGTTGATCGTGTTTTCCGTTGAGTTGCGCTGGACGCCGATCTGTTGCGCAATGCCGGCCGGTATCGCGCCAGAGGATGTGACGCTGGCGCAACGCCTCCATCACCTGATTTTGCCGGCGGCTACGCTCAGCATCTTGGGCGTGGCCAACATCACCCTACACACGCGCCAAAAGTTGATTGCTGTGCTGGAGAGCGATTACGCCCTGTTCGCCCGCGCGCAAGGGGAAACGCGCTGGAGCCTGATTCGGCAACATGGTCTGCGCAACATCGCTCTGCCGGCGGTCACTTTGCAATTTGCCTCGTTCAGTGAGCTGTTCGGCGGATCGGTGCTGGCCGAGCAGGTGTTCGCCTATCCCGGCCTGGGACAGGCGGCGGTGCCGGCCGGCCTGCGCGGCGATGTGCCGCTGTTGCTGGGGATTGTGTTGTTCAGTGCCGTGTTCGTGTTTACCGGTAACACGCTGGCCGATCTGGCCTATCAACTCCTTGATCCGCGCATCCGCTTGGCGCAGCTGGCATGAGCGCAGGCCGAACTCGGCATCCATATACATGACACAGGTGAGGACGAATGGCATCTGTTTCTCTGAAAAGGGCGCCCAAACGAGTTGTCACGTTTGACGTATTCAACCGTCGGGTGCGCACGCTGGGGATGATTGCGTTCAGCGTGGCTGTGTTGGCGGTGATGATGCTGCTGGCCCAGGTGCTGGGCGTCGACGGCCTCCAAACGCGCCTCGACGTGCGCAATCAGCCGCCGAGCTGGGCGAATCCGTTCGGCACAGATTGGCTAGGACGGGACATGTTCACGCGCACGCTACAAGGATTAACCATCAGCCTCCGGGTTGGCCTGATTGCCAGCGCGCTGAGTGCTGTGCTGGGCTTGCTGGTCGGACTGGCGGCGGCTACGTTGGGCGGATGGGTCGATGCAGCCATCACCTGGCTGATCGATTTGTTTATGAGCTTGCCGCACATGGTGGCG
Organism: Thermoflexales bacterium; assembly: GCA_025056895.1. Taxonomy (GTDB): domain Bacteria; phylum Chloroflexota; class Anaerolineae; order J036; family Brachytrichaceae; genus Roseilinea. The sequence continues at coordinate 14,741 of JANWVJ010000019.1, read as the reverse complement.
CTCATCCTGATCGCCTTTGTGTTCGGCGGCGGCGTGAACGGCGTCATTGCCTCGGTAGCGCTGACGCACTGGACGGGACTGGCGCGGGTGATCCGCGCAGAGGTGTTGCAACTGAAAACCGCCGACTATGTGCAGCTTTCGGCGCGCTTTGGCCATTCTAAGATGTGGATTGCTCGCCATCACTTGTTGCCCCATCTGTTCCCGCAGTTTGTAGTGGGCTTGTTGTTGCTTTTCCCACATGCCATCTTGCACGAAGCCGGCATTACCTTCATCGGTATCGGCTTGTCGCCGCACCAGCCGGCGGTGGGTGTCATCTTGTCTGAATCGATGCGCCATTTGTCCACCGGCTACTGGTGGCTGGCCGTGTTGCCGGGACTGGCGCTGTTGGTCATGGTCAAGAGTTTTGATGCGCTGGGTGAAAACCTGCGTGCGCTGCTCGACCCTCGAACGGCTCAGGAGTGAGTTGGCGTGCTGTCGGTTCGCAATCTCTCGATTACCTTCGCGATGTACGAAGCCGGCTTGCGCCGGCGGGCGATCACTCCCATCGCCGGCCTTGACCTGGATGTGCGGGCCGGCGAGCTATTAGGCGTGATTGGCGCCAGCGGTTCCGGCAAAAGTTTGCTTGCACACGCCGTGCTGGGCATCTTGCCGTCGAACGCAAGCGCAGCCGGGCAAATCTGGTTTAAGGGCGAGCTGTTGACGCCGGCCCGTCAGGAGGCGCTGCGCGGCAAGGAGATTGCCCTCATCCCGCAATCAGTTGGCTTTCTCGATCCGCTGATGCGCGTGGGCCGGCAGGTGCGTCGTGCAGCGCAGTTAAGCGGCGCAAGCAGCCCGGTCGAAGCTCAGCGGCGCATCTTTGAACGCTATGGTCTGCGTCCACAGGATGCGCGCTTGTATCCCTTTCAGCTCTCCGGCGGCATGGCCCGCCGTGTGCTGGTGTCCACAGCAGCCGTGGGTCAGGCGTCGCTGATCATTGCCGATGAGCCGACGCCCGGTTTGCATCCTGAGGTGGTAGCCGAGACGCTGCGCCACATGCGCGAGCTGGCCGATGAAGGCCGCGCCGTCTTGTTGATCACGCACGACGTCGGCGCTGCGCTGACGGTGGCCGATCGCATCGCGGTTTTTTATGCCGGCACGACGGTAGAAGTGGCGCCGGTGGCCGATTTTCAGGGTGATGGCGCCGCGCTGCGCCATCCTTATACGCGCGCCCTGTGGCGTGCTTTGCCGCAAAATGAGTTTATTTCACTCCCCGGCGCGCAACCCACGCCGGATGACCTGCCGGCCGGTTGCCTGTTTGCGCCGCGCTGTCCGTTGGCTACGGCGGAATGTCGCGCGGCGCGTCCCGAATTGCGCCCTGTGCGCGGTGGTTGGGCGAGGTGCATCCATGTTGAAAGCTGAGCAGATTTCATTCCGCTATACACACAACGGCCCGTGGATTCTGCGCGATGTGTCGCTGGCGATCGAAGCGGGCGAAGTTGTCGGCCTGAGCGCACCGAGTGGGCGAGGCAAGACCACGTTGGGCAAAATCCTGGCCGGCTACTTGCCGCCGCTTACGGGGCGCGTGTCGCTCAATGGCGCGCCGTTGCCCAAATCCGGTTACTGCCCGGTGCAACTGATCTTCCAGCACCCGGAACTGGCGATCAATCCACGCTGGCGGATGAAGCGCGTGTTAGAAGAAGCGTTTGTGCCATCGGCTGAGCTGTTGCGCGACTTGGGCATCGAAGCCGGCTGGCTGAACCGTTGGCCGCATGAATTAAGTGGCGGCGAGTTACAACGCTTTGCCGTGGCGCGCGCGCTCGGCCCCGCTACGCGCTATGTGATCGCCGATGAGATGACCACCATGCTTGACGCGAATACCCAGGCGCATATCTGGCAGGTCGTGCTCGACCATGTCCGCCGGCGCAAGCTCGGCCTGTTGGTCGTCAGCCACGATGCTGCGCTGCTCGGTCGCCTATGCACCCAGATCATCTCCCTGCCGCACCTGTGATTTCTGCCGTTCCTTTTCCCTTCTCACCTCCCCTCTTCCCTCTGATGTATCATCCCGTCCCACACGCACTAAAAATCCATGAGCATGTCAGCCAAAATCCCCGTGGCCGTGCTCGGCGCAACCGGCGCCGTCGGCCAACGTTTCGTTCAACTGCTGCAAAACCATCCCTTCTTCGAGATCGTTGCCCTCACCGCCTCTGACCGCAGTGAAGGCAAGCGTTACATTGACGCGGTGCGCTGGGTGATCGAGGGCGATGCGCCGGCAGCCGTCCAAGATATGATCTTGTTGCCGACCGACGCACAAACGGTCATGCGCTACGCAACAATCGCGGCTGCCTTCAGCGCGCTGCCGAACGAAGCGGCGCAAGTCGCCGAGCCGGCCTTCGCTCAAGCCGGCGTGCTGGTCTTCTCCAACGCGTCGTTCTATCGCATGCACTCAGACGTGCCGTTGGTCATCCCAGAGGTCAACGCCGACCACTTGCGGCTGCTCACCCATCAGCGACGCGCGCGCGGTTGGAGCGGCGGCATCATCTGTAACACGAACTGCACGGTGAGCGGGCCGGCCATGACCTTGCGCCCGCTCTACGATACATTTGGCGTGAAGCGCGTGTTTGCCGTGTCGCTGCAAGCACAGAGCGGGGCCGGCTACCCTGGTGTGCCATCCCTGGACATCACCGACAACGTGCTACCGTTTATCAAGGGCGAAGAGGAGAAGTTGGAAGCCGAGGCGCGCAAATTGCTGGGCGCGCTGCGCGAAGAAAACGGCGAGCCACGTGGTGTGGTCGAAGCGCCCCTCTCTGTGAGCGCGCATTGCAACCGCGTGCCGGTTATTGACGGCCACCTGGTCACGCTGTCGATCGAACTGGAGACGCCGGCCCGCGTCGAGGAAGTGATGCATGTTTTGCAAACCTATCGGCGTGCGGAAGTGGCCGGTTTGCCTACGGCGCCGCACCAGCCGATTGTTGTCCGCAACGAGTCAGATCGTCCCCAACCACGCCGCGATCGTATGGCCGGCCATGGTATGAGCACGGTGGTCGGTCGTGTGCGACCTGAACCACTGTTCGGCGCGTGTGGCGTCAAGTGCGTGACGCTGGCCCACAACACCATTCGCGGCGCAGCCGGCGGCAGCATCCTGAACGCGGAAGTTTGGTTCAAGGTGTTCAACGCCTAAGGGGGGACAGAAATGAAGCGCATCAGCGTCATCGGCGTGGGGTATGTCGGTTTGGTAACCGGCGCGTGCTTTGCCGATCTGGGCAACGATGTGGTTTGCCTCGATGTCAACGAAGAGCGCATCCAAAACTTGAAGCAAGGCATCATGCCGATTTATGAGCCGGGGTTGGAAGAAGTAGTTCGCCGCAACGTCAATGCCGGCCGGCTCTCTTTCACCACCTGCTACGAAGAGGCCATCAATACCAGCAAGGCCGACTTGGTATTTATCGCCGTCGGCACGCCGGAAGGGGTGGATGGCGAAGCCGACCTGCGCTATGTGCGCCAAGTCGCCGAGTCCATCGCCGCCGTCATGGATCATCCGCTGATCATTATCAACAAGAGCACAGTGCCGGTGGGCACCGGCGACTGGGTGGCCGACATCGTGCGCGCCAAGCAATCTCGACCGATTCCCTTCAGCGTGGTCAGCAACCCAGAGTTTCTGCGCGAAGGGTCGGCCATTTTCGACTTCATGAACCCCGATCGCATCGTGCTCGGTTCGCTCGATCGCGATGCTGCCGAGACGGTGGCGCAGTTGTATTTCCCCTTGCGCGCGCCGATCATGATCACCGACCTGCGCACGGCAGAGATGATCAAGTACGCCAGCAACGCCTTCCTCGCCACCAAAATCTCATTCATCAACGAGATCGCCAATATCTGCGAAGCCTTGGGCGCAGACGTGAAGGAAGTGGCCGTTGGGATGGGCTACGACAAGCGCATCGGACGCGCCTTTCTGGACGCCGGCATCGGTTATGGCGGTTCGTGCTTTCCGAAAGACGTGAAAGCCCTGGCGCACATGGCCAATGTGCAGGGCAAGCATCCGCAACTCTTGGAAGCGGTGATGCAAATCAATACCGACCAGCGGCGCAGTGTGGTTGCCAAAGTGCGCGAATTGCTGGGCGGTCTGCGTGGCAAGACCGTCGGCGTGCTGGGACTGGCCTTCAAGCCCAACACCGACGATATCCGCGAGGCGCCGGCCCTCGACATCATCGCTATGCTCCAGCGCGAAGGCGCCCACGTGAAGGCTTATGATCCCGTCGCCATGCCGAATGCAGCCCGCGTTGTTGACCGTGTGTCGTTTGCCGAGGATGTCTATGACCTCGTTGCCGACTGTGACGCGGTGGTGATCGCCACGGAATGGAACGAGTTCAAGAACATTGACTTGGCGCGCGTCCGGCAGTCGATGAAACAAGCCGTGATCGTCGATGGCCGCAATCTCTACGACCCCGACCTGATGCGCCGTTACGGTTTCACGTATCGAGGCATGGGGCGGGGGTATGCATGACCGAGGATTCGTGAGGTGAGATGGAGCGCGCGCCCGTCAATCGACTCCGCTCAAAGGCCGTCAGCCGCCGGCGCCGGCCTTGGCGTATCGTAACCGCTTTCGACCACTACATCAAAGCCGTTTTGCCAAACGGCCTAACCATCGTGCTGAGAGAAAACCACGCCGCGCCGGTTGCTTCGCTGTGGATATGGTATCGCGTTGGCTCACGCAACGAGCATCCCGGCATGACTGGCGCCGCGCATTGGGTCGAGCACCTGCTGTTCAAGGGTACGCCGCGTTACACGGAGAGCGAGATGGATCGTCTGATCAGTCGTGAGGGCGGCGCCCGCAACGGGATGACGTGGATCGATTGGACCACCTATTACGAGACGCTGCCTGCCGACAAAATCGATCTGGCGCTGGACATCGAAGCCGATCGAATGGTGAACGCCCTGATCGAGCCGGCGGATGTGCGCAACGAGCGCGCGGTCATCCTCAACGAGCGGCGCGGCGCCGAGAACAGCCCCACCTTTCGCCTCTTTGAGGAAGTGCAGGCGGCTGCCTTCAAAGTCCACCCCTACGGCCATGAAGTGATCGGCTACCTGTGCGACCTGGAATCTATGACGCGCGACGAGTTGCTGTCGTTCTATCGCACGTACTACGCGCCGAACAACGCCGTATTGGCGTTGGCCGGCGATTTTGAAGCCGAAGACATGCTCGCCCGCATTGCGCGCCGCTTCGGCCGGCTCAAACCGGCCATGCGCATCCCCCGCGTGAGCGCTGTGGAGCCGGATCAAACCGGCGAACGGCGGGTGATCGTCAAGGGAGAGGGCGCCACGAATTACGTGTTGCTGGCTTTTCGCAGCGTGCCGGCCACCCATCCCGATTTCTTTCCGCTGGTTGCCCTTGACTCAGTATTGTGTGGAGCCAGCGGTTTATCGTTCACCGGCGCAGTAGCCACCAATCGCACCAGCCGGCTGAGCCAGGCTCTGGTGGATACCGGCCTGGCTGCCGATGTGGCCGGCGGCGTTTCTCCGACGATCGACCCGTATCTGTACATACTGTTTGCCACTCTCCAGCCCGGCAGCGACATCGATGCCCTGGAGCGCGCCCTGTGGGCAGAACTCGATCGTGTGCGCCGGCGCCCTGTCTCGCAAGATGAGCTGGACAAGGCCATCAAGCAAACCAAGGCCCAGTTTGTGTTCGGCGCGGAGAGCGTCACCAATCAAGCCTTTTGGCTGGGCTTCTCGGAGATGTGCGCCGACTATGGTTGGTTCTACACTTATCTCGATCGCCTATCTGCCGTGACGCTTCAGGATGTGCAGCGTGTGGCAAACACCTATCTCAGCCGCGATCGGGCGACCGTTGGCTACTATCTCGGACAAGGCTGAACCGGCGGTAGATAGATGGAGATCGCATGAGGTCCACCAAACACAACACACACCGCGTCGCCCGCCTCGCTCCCCGCGCGCAGGTACGCTATTCCTCAGTGCCCTGCGCCGCAAACATCGCCCAGGCCGAGCTGAGCAATGGCTTGCGTGTGTTCGCCTATGAAAACTTTGCCAGCCCGTCTGTGGTGGTCAGAGGGTATCTGGTGGCCGGCGCGTGCGATGAAGCTCCGGCCGGGCCGCCCGGCTCCCCAGAAGTAGACGCCGGCGCGAATCACGCCGGCGTGAATCGCGCCGGATTGGCCGCCTTTGTGGCCGATTGCTTGATGCGCGGAGCCGGCAGTCTGAGCTATGAGCAAATCTTCCAGCAGATCGAATCGATCGGCGCTCATTTGGATGTTTCCGGTGGGATGCACACCACTGGGTTCTATGCCAAAAGCCTGGTTGAAGATTTGCCGTTCATGGTCGATCTCCTGAGCACCGTGCTTATTCATCCCACATTCCCTTCCGAGGAGATCGAGCGAGAGCGCGGCGAGTGGCTGACGACGCTCCAGGAACGCGCCAACAGCGCCTCGGCTATGGCCGGCCTGATCTTCAATGAGTTGTGCTATCCCGCGGGCCATCCCTATCGCTATTCGATTGAGGGATACCCCGAAACGGCGCGCGCGTTAACGCGCGATGATCTGGTCGCCTTTCATCGAACGTACTTTTCTCCTCAGGACATGGTGATCGTGATCGTCGGCGCAGTCAAAGCCGAAGATGCCCATGCTCTGGTTGAACGGGCGTTTGGCGCTTGGCGCGCGAATCGACCGGCGCGTCCACCGCTGCCGGCCGCTCCCAAGCTCCAAGCGTCGATCCGTCGTCATCATGCTATGCCGGGCAAGGCCCAGACCAGTTTGATGGTGGGGCATCCCGGCCCATCGCGTCGAGACCCAGACTGGATAAAGCTGGCGCTGATGAATAGTATCCTGGGTCAGTTTGGCATGTATGGCCGGTTGGGACAACGGGTGCGCAAAGAGCGTGGACTGGTGTACGCGATCGGCAGCTATCTGGAAGGGGGGCTGGGGCCGGGACCATGGCACATTTCCGCCGGCGTGCATCCCGACCTGGTTGACCGCGTGATTGAGATTTGCCTGGCCGAAATGCGCCGTCTCCGCGAGCGCAAAGTGCGCCCCCAAGAGCTGCAAGACAATCAGTTTTATTTCATCGGCAGCTTGCCCTTGCGTATGGAGACCAACGACGGCATCGCTGGCCAAATCGTTCACATGGCGCGCTACGAACTCGGCTTGGACTACCTATTGCATTATCCTGATAGGGTGCGCGCTGTGACGCCGGCAGATATCCAGGCGGTCGCTTGCACATGGCTCGACCCAGATCATGTTGCCGTTGCGACGGCCGGCCCTTGAGGGCCGGCTTTGGCCGAGCAATGACCCGCGATTGAGAAGGTGCAAGCGCTTCAAGATGCTCACAGTCTAAGTCGATCTAACCTCTAAACCGAGTTCTCTCATGCTGACCACCGGCGTTGATATCATTTATGTGCCGCGCGTCGAGCGCGCTGTGCGCGAGTTTGGCGACCGCTTTCTGGAGCGTGTCTATACCCCGCTGGAGCGGCTGTATTGCCGCGACCGCATCCCCGAGTTGGCAGCGCGCTTTGCTGCTAAAGAGGCCGTTTCGAAGGCGCTGGGGGTGGGAATGCGTATCCTGGCGCGCGACGGCATTTTGTGGCATGAGGCCGAGATCATCGGCGATGCGCGCGGCAAGCCGTTGATCCGTTTGCACGGGCGAGCTGCGCTGCGCGCCGAAGAACTGGGGTTGACCCAGTGGGCGGTTTCACTCACGCATGAGCGCGAGTATGCCGTGGCGTTCGTCGTGGCGATGTGACGAACACCGTGCGAAGCGGCAAAAGAAGGCCGGCTCCGCTAGGAGCCGGCCTATCGCGCGCCCCAGGTCGTGCGCTTCTGTCAGATGAAGATGATCTGTGCGCCTTCGGTCATGTCCATGAAGTCGCCGGCGGTCACAATGCCCAGCACGCCATCGACAAAGTCTTCTTGTTTGAGGCCCATCATGTCCACCGACATCTTGCAGGCGTAGAGCTTTGCGCCGCCATCGACCAGCATCTGAATGTACTCGCTCACTGGCGGGACGCCAAGCGCCTTCATCTTGTCTTTCATCAACTTGGTGGCGAAGGCCGTCATGCCGGGCAACACTCCCAATAAGTTGGGGATGCCGAGGTTGTCCATGCCTTTCAATCCCATCATGCTCATCTTCATGGAGGTGTTGGCGACCGGGGCGATTTCCAGATGATCTTGGCGCGTCTTGCGGATTAGATCCATGCCCCAGAACGTGAAGAAGATGGTGACATCGATGCCGTTGCCCAGCGCCGCCCAGCCCATCACCAGGGCAGGGTAGGCCATGTCCAAATCACCCTTGGAGCAAATGAATGCGATCTTGCGATTCTCCTCAGCCATGACAATTACTCCGTATCCAGATCAAGAATGAGCGGCCGGCGCGATGAATGGGCCGACGCGCCAGCTAGTCGTATTAGACGCACCCTTCTGGCTTGCCCAAGCCGGAGATGCGCGCCACTTTCTTAGCCGGCCCCTTGGGGAACAGGGCGAACATGTCTTTAGTTGAAACGCCCGCAGCGGTGGTGATGCGGCGCAGGGTGGGGGCTTTACCCGTCGCGCCGGCATCTTTCCGGCAGAACTCAATCACTTTCCAGTGCGCCTCGGTCAATTCAGGAATACCCTCTTCTTTGGCCAGTTCAACGGCGATTTCCTTCGTCCAGTCGTTCGGGTTGATCAGGAAACCCTCCTCATTCACTTCAACAGTCTTGCCTGCAATTGTTCGAGTTGCCATAGCTCACTCCTGTTTGTAATGTGTAGTTGTAATGTGTAGTTAGGTCGCGTGTTGCGTGTGGTGTCGGTCACACTGCACTCGGTCGTCTGCTGTCTGTTCTCATCCGCCGGCTTGTGCGCCGATGCTGCTCAACATGCGCATCGTCAACGCCAGGCCGCGCCGCACATTCGGGTCGCGCATCTGGCTGATCAAAGCCCGGTACGAGATGTCCACCGGCGCTTCCAGTTCTTGTTCAGTCAACGTGACGGTGTTGCGCAGGAAGTTCATCACCTCTGGTTGGGTCATCTCCTTCACGGTGCGCAGAATCAGCACGATGTTATCGCCCAACTGGCGTACATCTTCTTCGGTGAAAGAGGTCACAATGTTGTCCACAATGTGCATGCCGCCTTGCGCAAAGGTAAAGTAGCCCTTGCGGTCGAGCGTGTCAAGGGCTTGCTCAGCTTTGTGGAACATATCGCGCGTCATCGGCGTGACCACATCGAGCAAATCCTTTAGCCCTTGCAGTTGATCCAGCAGTTGCTCCAACATCGGCGCTGCGCGGGCCAGCTTTTTGAGCAGCCGGATAAGGTCTTCTGGCTGGACGTAGGCTTCGATCTCCTGCAACTGCTCGGTCGCCAATCGCATGGCGCTGTGGGCAACCGGCATCAGATCATGCATCAATTCTTCGCGTTGACGCCGGGCGCGCTCGGCAACTTGTGCTTGCTCGGTCAGGTATTGCACCTGCGCCGTTAGGGCATCGATCTTTTGGTTGAGTTCGGCGATTGCTGCATCCATGGCGCCTCCTGTCACGCTGTGGCCGGCATACGCTTGCCGGCCATGCTCATCCGCGCCGGCAGCGGCAATTCTTGCCCTTTCAGCAACAGGTTCCAGTACATCCAACGGAACATCAGCTTGCCCCAGTGGTTGGCCTCCGATTCTTGCAACAAGGTGAATGGACCGACACCGGGCAAGGGATACCGGCCGGGCAGCGGCTCGGTGTCATAGTTGAAGTCGATCAGCAAGCCCTTGCCGAAGCCCGACTCGATGAAGCAGTTGGCGTGTCCATCAAACAGCGGCTGCATCTCCAGCCCCTCGGTGTGGCGCACGAAGTTTTCGCCGAACAAATCTACTGCGAAGTGGGCCACCGAGCCGGCTTTGGAGGTCGGCACGGCGGCTGCATCCCCCAACACGAACAGGTTCGAATATTTTGGTGACAAGAAGGTATGCTTATCGACCGGGATGAAGTTCAGCTCGTCGCCCAAACCGGACTTGCCGATGACCTCGGCGCCCATGTTGAGCGGCACGCTGACCAGCAAATCGTACTCGACCTCGCGCTCGTCGTATGACACCAGCTTCTTCGCGTCGGGATCGACGTGCTCCAACATGAACTCCGGCTCGACGCGGATGTTCTTCTCTTCGAGCAGCCCGCTCAGCAACTTGGAGGCAATCGGTTTTGTGAATGCGCCGGGCAGCGGCGTCGCGTAGATCAGCTCAACTCGATCGCGTATGCCTTTCTCGTGGAAGAACCAGTCGGCGAGCATCAGGAATTCCAGCGGCGCAACCGGGCACTTGATCGGATTTTCAACGACGTTGACCACCAGCCGGCCGCCGCGCCACGTTTGCAGATGCTTGAACAGCGCCAACGCGCCTTCAAATGAGTAGAACGTGTGGATCGAGCGGCCCCACTCGTGTTCGGCTAGGCCGGGAGTCTGCTCGGGGTGGATGTCGGCGCCAGTGGCGATGATCAGAAAGTCGTAGCTCAGAACGCGCCCGTCTGCCAGGTGTACGCGATTGCCCTCGGCGTCGATCTCTGCAATGGAAGACAAAATCAACTCGGCGCCGTGCGGCACGAAGTCGCGTTTGGGCTTCACGACATCGCTTCGCGAGTACATCCCGAATGGGATGAACAGAAAGCCGGGTTGGTAGTAATGCGTGGCATCCTGATCTACCAGCGTGATTTTCCATTCCTCAAGATCGAGCAAGTGACTGAGCTTGTTCGCAACCATCGTGCCGGCTGTGCCGGCGCCTAGAATTAACAGCTTCTTCACAGTCCCTCCTGCATCCTTAAAATCCCTGGCTTATCGCACACCGTCTTGTGCTTTGGGTGGGCAAGCCGGTTCGTGAACTTTTTCACTATTTGGATGCTTGCCTTGCTGAAAAGGTGACACCTGCTGGGGCAAATGGTGTAAGGTTACTTTCGACGCCAGGGGATGAGCAGTGTAGCGGGATGAAGGTATCCATAAGCAAACACTGCGCTGAATGCCATCACTGCGCTGTGTCGGTTTGCTCGATCGCAGCCGGCGGATCGTCACATAGTTCATCTTGTTGTAATGGTGCCATTCCCGACAGGAAGCCCACCCAGACGACCGCGCGGTGACCTACTTAAGTCGGGCCGAAACATTCTTTGCCAAAGTACAGCCGCGCCGCATTGCGGTGCAGGATGTCGAATGCAGCCGCGTCTGCCTCGCTGGGCGACAAGTCGCCGTCGGCGACAGCCTGCGACAATACCTCGGCGATAATCTCGCGTCCGCAGCGTGCGCCGAGGTAGAAGGTCTCTGGGATGAGATGGGCGTCGGTGGAGAACATGATTTTGCTAAGCGGCGCCAGCTCTAGGGCCCCGCTCGCGGCGAAGCGCATCCCAGCGCGGCTCAGGTAGGGTAACGCCAGACCGAGGTCGAGGTAGGCATTTGGGTAGACCGCAGCTAAATAGCCGCCTTCACGGGTGAAAGGGTAGCATGCGTGCAGCAGCACGATCGGCGTGTTGCGCAACGCGGCATTTTCAAAGATCGACCGCATGTGCAGCGGATTGGCCGTGCGCAAGTCCAAGTCGGGATCGCCGAAGCCTGTGTGGAACTGCACCGGCAATCGGTCGCGCGCAGCGATTTCGAGCATGGTCCAGACCAGCCAATCGTTCAACGGCTTGTGGGCAACGCGCACCGACTTGCCACGCTCGGCTTGTGCGCGCAGCGTGATAAATGCGCGTTCTGCGCCTGGTTCATCCAGGGGATGAATGTCCAGACCGGTGCGATAGGCCACAATGCTCTTGAAGCCAATGACATCTGGCCCACGCTCTTCCAAGGCAGCTCGAAAGGCTTCGCAGAATAGCGACCAGGTGGCATGTTCGGCGATCAACTGGGCTGCCAGATGCTCGATGCGGATGAAACGATAGGTCGGCGCGAATCGATTGTGCCATGCTGCGGGCATGATGCGATCGGGCATGAAGCCGTCATCTAACAACAGCGCTGCAAACCCGCCGGCATCGAACAGCACCTGTGCTGTCTGATCGTAGCCCAGCCGTGCGCGCACATCGAGCAACCCCTCCAGCGTAGGGCTGCAGCTCAGCACTTCAGCCAACTGGCGCAAGCTACGTTTGAAGAAAAGCGTCTCGTACACATGGCGTGAGACGATCTCCTGTGCATAGCCTTCCGTGAATGCGGCTGCCAGGGTGAAGTTAGCCATCGCTTCTGGCTTGAGCAGGTTATGCGCGTGATGATCGAGGATGCGGATATGGCTGAGGTTCATATGTGTAGGTGATGTGATCTCGACGCCTTGTCTCTAAGCGTATCAGTAGCGCTCCAACAACAACCGCACCTCTTCTTCATGTGCCAGATTCTTCATTGCTTCCCATTCTGTGCGACGCACGGCCAAGTAAGAACGAGCTAGCTCATTACCCAGTGCGTCGAGCAATACCTCATCACCCTCCAAGGCGGCGATGGCTTCCCCAAGTGAGGTAGGCAACTGACGAATGCCGCGCACGGCGCGTTCCTCATCCGAAAGATCGGCCGGATCGCCGGTCACCGGTTCGCCCAAGGGGATGTCTTTTGCGATGCCGTCCATGCCGGCAGCGATGACGGCGCCGAGTGAAAGATAAGGATTAGCAGTTGCGTCCGACGTCTTCAACTCGATGTTGGTGATCGGGCGTCCGGCAGAAGGTTGCGGCGCGCGCAAGGCTGCCTCGCGATTGCCAATGCCCCAGCAAGTGTAGGCCCCGCTCCAGAAGCGCGGGCGGATGCGCTTAAAGCTGTTAACGCTTGGTGTGGTTAGCGCCATGAGTGCCGGAAGGTGGTGCAACACGCCGGCCATAAATGCGCGCATCTCGGCGGTAAGCTGGTGCAGCCGCCCGGGTTCGACGACGATGCTGTGACCATTCCGCTGTAAGCTGAAGTGCAAATGTGCACCGTTGCCGGCTTTGTCAGGGTAAATCTTGGGGACGAACGAGGCAAGCGTGCCATGTTGACGGGCTACAGCCTTCACCGTCTCTCGGAAGATGATCTGATTATCAGCCGCGCGCAAGGCATCGGCGTAGCGCACCGGAAGCTCGAACTGGCCCGGCCCGGATTCTGGGTAAGTCATCTCGACCTGTAAGCCTTGCGCCTCTAATGCCTCGGTGATCGCGTTGATAATCGGCGCAGCCTGGTCCAGCGCAGAGGTCTGGCAAAAGACGGTCGTATCGAACGGTTGCGGGCCGTGCTCGGAAGGGCGGAGCAGTGAGAATTCGTTCTCGAATGCAGCGAACACCTGTAAGCCGTGCTCGGCAGCGCGGGCGATCATTCGGCGCAAGAAGCTGCGTGGGCAATGTGCCCAGGGTTGATCACCGCCGTAGATATCGGTCAGGACGCGCGCGTGACCGGGGGCATAGGGCAATACGGTGAAGGTGCGCCAATCGGCGCGCATATGTGCTTCGCCGGCAGGCGTGAGACCACTACCCGGCGCAAGGGCGTCGTACATCACCGGCAGCGCCTGCTGGGCAGCGGCGATGCCTACTCCTTCGCCTTCCAGGTAGTCTCGAATGAAAGTTGCCCGCACGGCTTTGGCGCGAATGACATTTGCGTTGTCGCACCAGATGAAGCGTACGAAGCGCACGTCACGTTCTTGGATCAGCTTGAGGATGTCGTTGGCAGAAGTCATCGAGTTACGAAGCACAAAGGGTTCGCGGGCGTGATCATGCACGCCCGCGAACGTTTATGGGTCTGCAACCGTCAGCCCCTAGGGTTTGATCTCTTTAACGAAGGAATACTTGCCGTCTTGCACCTTGATGATAGTGACCGGCTTATCGGGCTTGCGCTTGCCCTCCTGGTAGGTAATCTCACCGGTGACGGCATTGAAGCCCTTGGTAGCGGCCAGGGCATCTCGGATCGCTTTTGGATCGGCTGAGCCGGCGCGCTTGATCGCGTCGGCAATCAGGTTCATTGTGTCGTAGCCCAGCGCAGCGAAGGCATTCTCCGGGCCACGGCCGTACTCTTCGGTGTAGGCCTTGACAAAGTTCTGCACCTTGGGATCAGGATTGTCCAGTCCGGCGTGAGTAGAGTAATACACCTGATCGGCGTTCTCGCCGGCTACTTCGGCGATCAACGTCGTGTCGAAGCCGTCGCCAGAGATGATCGGCTGCGTCAGGCCGGCCTCGCGGAACTGCTTGGTTGTCAGCCCAGCTTCGCTGGGCACAGCCGAAATAAACAACACATCCGGTTGCGGGTCCAGCGCTTTCACCTTGGCAATCTGGGCCGAGAAGTCGGTGTCGCCCGACTTGTAGATGTCCTCAAGTACGATTGTGCCGCCACGTCCGGTGAAGCGTTCTTTGAAGAACTTTGCCAGCGCGGTGGTGAAGTCGTAAGCCTGATCTACCAGCATGTAGGCCGTCTTAGCGCCGAGGTCGTCTATAGCGTAGTCGGCGATCGCGTAGGCTTGGGCGTCGTCGCCGAAAGGCGCCATAAAGAAGAACTCGCCGATCTGATCGGGCAAAGAGGGCAGCGTTGCGCCGGCGGTGACGAAAGGAATGCCCGCCTGTTGCGCAATCGGCCCGGCAGCCAAGGCAAATGTGGAGTCGTTGAGACCCCCAATAGCCACGACCTGGTGTACATTGATCATCTCTGAGGCTGCACTTGTGGTGGCAGTCTGGTCAGTCTTGCCGTCGATGGCGATCAGTTCGATTTGTTTGCCGAGCACGCCGCCGGCAGCGTTGATCTGTTTGGCAGCCAGCTTCATGCCATTCAGGCCGGGCGCGTCAATCGAGGACATGCCGCCAGTCACACCGTAGAGTGCGCCGACCTTGATCGTTTCTG
>JANWVJ010000199.1 GCA_025056895.1 Thermoflexales bacterium | reverse complement strand
GGCCAGCGCCGCGCGACGCTTCACCTGGCGACGACCTTCCGGCGTGCCGACGCCAACGCCGAATGGCGGATAACCGTCTGTGAAGAATCCGGTCACGAGGGGGAATTGTCCAGCTGCCCTCTCGTTATAGCCACATAACCACGGTTGCTTGGGCAGGGATGGTTGGCCGCTGGTGTTACTGATCGCTGAGATAGTCGCGCAGGCGCCGGCTGTGGTGAGGATGGCGCAGCTTGCGCAAGGCTTTGGCCTCGATCTGTCGCACGCGCTCGCGCGTGACGCCAAAAGTTTGGCCGACTTCTTCGAGGGTGTGGGTTTTACCGTCTTTGAAGCCGAAGCGCATCTCCAGCACGTTCCGCTCGCGCTCACTCAAATTTGCAAGCACAGAGCGTACCTGCTCTTTTAACATTTCTAGGGTTGCCGAATCGATGGGGGACATCTCACTTTGATCTTCGATAAAGTCTCCCAACAGGCTGTTCTGTTCGCTCCCGACCGGTGTCTCCAGTGAAATCGGCTCGGCTGAGACGCGCATGATGTCTTGCACGTATTTGACGGCCTGATTGAGCTTGCGCAACAGAGCCGGCTCGATCGGCCGGCCGTTGGATTGCGCCTCCATGATCGCAGCCAGTTCGCGTTCATTGAGCAGATTCATTTCCAGGGCCAAATCTTCTGTCGTCGGCTCTTGGCCCATTTCCTGCATCATGCGGCGCTGCACACGCGAGAGCTTATTGATCGTCTCGACCAGGTGGACCGGAATACGAATCGTGCGTGCTTGATCGGCGATCGACCGGCTGATGGCCTGGCGAATCCACCAAGTGGCGTACGTGCTGAACTTGAAGCCGCGCCATGAATAGAACTTTTGCGTGGCGCGCAGCAGGCCCATATTCCCTTCCTGGATCAGGTCGAGGAATGAAATGCCTCGCCCCAGGTAGCGCTTGGCAATACTGACCACCAGACGCAGATTTGAATTGATCAGTGTTCGCCGCGCTTCGCCGGCCTGTTGGCACACCTGCTCCAGATGCTCTGTACAACGATTGGCATCTGGCATCCAACTGGCCGCCTCTTCCCACTCGATCAACTCTTGCCCATCGGTATGTTCAACATGATCGGCCAGTTGATCGACAAATTCGGGCGGCAGCACAATAGCCGTGAGTACGACTTCGAACAGAGGGCGGCTGATCTTCTCGACAGTGAGGTCTTGGCCCCAGCCCATGTTGCGCAGGTAGCGCTCCATGTAACTGGCCGCCGGTGTTCCATACTGCTGCGGCATCTCACGCGCCTCACGCAGGATTTGGGCGAGGTGCGGTGGTTCAACGTTGCGCTGCTTACACTGCTCGATGACCTCTTGCCAAGCCGTCTCCAGATGTCGATAGGCGACCGGCCACAACCCTTTCCCCTCTTTCTGTGCCGCCTCTTTGAGTGTGTTCAGAAGCTGTTCTGCGCCAAAACTTGCGCAGATGCGCAGTTCTTGATCGGCTGTGAGCAGAGGCGTGGCGCTGATCTCTCGCAAGTACATCCGAACCGGGTCTTCGCTCAATGTGTCGCCTAGTTCTGTGATGCGGCGCGTATCGAGGTCAGACAAGTCATCTGCTAGGACCTCATCGTCTTCGTCTGCTTCGGTCAGCGCGTAGGCAGCCGCTAACTCCGCCTCGTCGTCGAGATCAAGCATCTGCTCTTGAGTATTGGTGTCTGCCTCTTCTAGGCTGTCGTCGGACGGGAACTCTGTCCGCAGCGCACTTGTTTGGTATGTGCGATGGCCAAAAGCGACAGAATCACCGAACTGCGCAAGGTCGGCTGCGCGACTGTCCGCTTCAACCGGCTCATCCTCGCGCCGGCTGTGGGTCTGTCGCATTGGAGCTGACTTTGCCCGCGAAGTTGCCATAGTCACTGTCATCGCTGCCAGAGCAACGGCAGCGTCAGTCGATCACCAACACACCTCTCAGGCGAAGCGCTTTTTGTGCCCGTAGGTGCTTCGCCAAAACATCCACGAGCCTGAGATTATACTGTGACACTTTCTCGGCATCCGCCGCTTGACGTGCGTCATCGATCATGAAAGCGAGCGCAGAGCGTTCGCGGTCTAGATTCTCCATGCGCAAGCGCAGGGCTGTGCGAATCGCTTCTTCGCGCATCACGGCTTCATCGTCGTTGTCGGCAGCGTTCTCGCTCCAGGCATAATCGGCGATCAAGCTCAGCCATTCGTCGTCGTATTCACCTTGTGGTTGACCGGTAGCTGCTCGGCTGAGCTGGTTGAAACCGACCCGCAGGGCAGGGTTGACGAAGTCCTCTGCGCTCAGCACCTCTAGATTGGCGCGCGCTAGCGCCACGTTGGCGTCCATCAGCAAAGTCGGCCGGCGTGCCAAGAGGGCGATGAGGTGCAACTCAAGATCGATCCTGCTGCTCTTCCTGAGCTTGCTGTCTGTTGCCGTATTTGGATCAGGGGAGGGTTGGGCTACGGCTGGACGCGATGCGGTACGTTGCGCCGCCCATGCTAACCCCATCGCTTCGGCTACCGTGCGCGGATTCAATTGTAGGCGGCGCGCGATCTGTTGTATGTGTGTGTCGCGCCGCACCGGGTCGGATAAGTCGCGCACAATCGGGGCGATGACTTTGACCGCTTCGGACTTGCCGCGCGGCTCTGTTGTGTCAAAGTGGTTGAGCAACGTATCTATTACATGCTCGATGATAGGCCGCGCATTGGCAATCACTTCGCGCCAGCGCTCAGGTGAATCCAGCACGAGTTCGTCCGGGTCTAGGCCATCTGGGAGCACAGCCACTCGAATGTCGGTGTTCAATTTTGACTCGTGGCGGATCATGCCGCGCGGGTCAAACGTCGGTGTGTCGTCGTGCTCGAATGATTCCCGCACCACATCAAGGCTGCGCAGCACGGCGCGGTTGCCGGCTGCGTCGGGGTCGAGGGCCAAAACGATGCGCGGACTGAGCCGCTTGAGCAGGCGCAATTGTGTCTCGGTGAGGGAGGTGCCCATGCCGGCGACGACGTTCGTAAAACCGGCTTGGTGTGCGCCGATCACGTCCATGTATCCTTCGACCAGCACTGCCGCCTGAGCACTGCGAATAGCATGTCGTGCGCGATCAAGCCCGAACAGCAAGCGACCTTTATCGAACACCGGCGTTTGCGGCGAGTTCATGTATTTTGGCTCGCTGCCGTCCAGCGCGCGTGAGCCGAACCCAACGACGCTGCCTTTCTCATCTCGGATCGGGATCATCAGCCGGCCACGAAAACGGTCATAGCGCCGCCCTTCCTCGTTTTCGATCACCAGGCCGGCTTCGATCAATTCGTGTATGTCGAAGCCACGCGCAGTCAGGAAGTGGGTCAGGCCGTGATACTCTGCCAAGCTATAACCAAGCTGCCAGGCGTTGATCGTCTCTGTTGTCAGACGACGCTTCTCGTGAAGGTAGGCGCGGCACTGAGCGGCCTGTGGCGCCGAGGTAAGCAAATGATGGAAATAATCGGCTGCCTGAGTGAGGGCGTGGCGCAAGCGCACTTCGCGCGCTTCAACGACTTTCTCCTGTTCGGTGCGTTCGTGCAGCTCGATGCCGGCCCGACGGGCCAGCTCCCGCAGCGCCTCGTTGAAGGTCAGCCCTTCCTTCTTCATCAGGAAACTGAACACATCGCCTTGTTCGCCGCTGGAGAAATCCTTGAAGGTCTGTGTTTCAGGAAAGACAAAAAACGACGGCGTGCGCTCGGCTTGGAATGGCGACAAGCCCCGATAGTTGCGTCCACTGCGCGTGAGCTTGACGTATGCACCGATCACTTCCACGATGTCGATTTTGCTCTTCACATCCTCCACGACAGACATGCGAATCATTATAGCGGTTCGAGGCGATAGGCCCCCTGCGCTCGCGGCGCCACAGGGCACACGCTGAGCTGACGGCTGTGTTCTGAGAGGACGGAGAATGCGTGCGCTATAATCGCACCCATGCTCAATGTATTTCTCGGCATCGCCCAAATTATCTTGGCGGTTGCGTTGATCGCGGTGGTGTTGTTGCAGAGCAAAGGCGAAGAGCTTGGCGGTGTGTTCGGCGGCGCGCAAAGTGTGTATCAAACACGGCGCGGCGTGGACAAACTCTTGTTCACGATCACTGTGTTTATGGCCATCGCTTTCTTTGTTCTTGCCATCTTCAACGTCGTCTTGTCTGCTCCGCGCTAGGCTATTTACGTTTACGTTGCCGACCGAAGGACTTGGTTTGAACGGGATGCGGTCAATCCGAAATCCCACATTCACAGTTTGAGATGCGTTCCTTTCGCCTGCTGCTACTCCTCATCATCCTCGGAGTGGCCGCCGTTGGCGTAGTTCTCTCTCAATTGCTGCTTCCTCGCAGCACCGTCATTGTGCCGGACGTAGGGGGCACCTACGTTGAAGGGGTAGCCGGCGCGCCGCAATACATTAATCCCCTGTTGTGTCAATTACACGACGAAGATCGCGATCTGTGTAGTTTAGTGTTTGTTGGCCTAACCCGTTTCAACGAAACGGGCGAAGTTGTCCCCGAACTGGCTTCTAGCTGGGAGATTTCCCCTGACGGCATCACCTACACGTTCAAGTTACGCCAGGACGCGCGCTGGCAAGACGGTCAACCTGTCAC
>JANWVJ010000198.1 GCA_025056895.1 Thermoflexales bacterium | reverse complement strand
CTTTGAGGGCAGAGCCATTTTGATCGTCGTTACCGAGTAGAAAGGTTGAGATGAGTTGGTCGTTCAGGAGCTGACTTCCATGCAAATCGGGCTGTTTCTTTTCGGTCAACAGGAACCGCGCCCCCGCCAGCAGAAACTGGCTTTTGAACCAGGTGAACACTACAGCGTATTCGCCATTGCTCAGTTTGACTGCGCGCATCCACAATGGCGAGGCGCGACGATCCAGCTTCTCACCGTCTTGTTTTTCAGCTTGCAGCGTACTGGTTCGGTTACTCAGCGAGCGATAGAAGAACGGTATCGGCAGACCGAATGCAGCCCTCTCGACAGTGCCGCTCAGGTCTTGGCCGCTGATCATCGCCTGCTTGACTACCTTGTAGTCCGGCTGGCGTAGATGGCGGAATTTCTGATAAACCTGACCGATCTGTTCAACTGCTTGCTCCCAAGAAGGGAAGACGTGGTTGAGCACAAAGATCTGACACTGGTCAGGGTGGAGCACGTCGAACTGGCTTGGCGCGGGTGTAGCT
Source organism: Thermoflexales bacterium (assembly GCA_025056895.1). Taxonomy (GTDB): domain Bacteria; phylum Chloroflexota; class Anaerolineae; order J036; family Brachytrichaceae; genus Roseilinea. The sequence continues at coordinate 4,101 of JANWVJ010000198.1, read as the reverse complement.
AGTTTCTGGAGGCCAAACAGACGACGCGCTGTTTGAATGCCCTGAGCAATTTCATCCGCTAACTCCTTTGGCGAGTTGGCGCGAATGGGTAACCGCGCAATCAAGCCATCCGGTGTGTGAGGTGATTGCACATCCGCGACCTGCACCCCGCCGGCAAACCGCCGACTACGTGCGCCAACACCACCTAGCCGTGTCAACAGCCACAATACAGCAGCGATCTGCTCCAGGTCTCTCTCCGGCTGTTTACTGCGCGGTGTAAGGAGCGTCAGCGAGAAGGTTGTGGGCATGATGGCATGGCGTTCGGGTTCGTTTCTTGTGCCGCGCGCAGCGAACCACAGATAGCCCGTTCCCATCCGCTTATCGGAGAGGCGGCTGTAGGTCTGCTTTGGCAGATGAGTTGGCAGCGACAAACGTAAACTGACTGCGCCGGCTGAGGCTTGGTCGCCAACGACGCCAAACAGGCGATTCTCTTGTTCACGCATTGCTTGTTCGCCTGCTGCACCTACCAGCGCCCTCAACCAATACCGCATCACCCCGCGGAAGCTCGGCGGTCGTAGTTCCGGCGCAGCACGCGGGTTTGCGCCGCCCAAGAAAAGCGGTGTCACAGTCTCTAGTGTCACGGTCAAGCTAAGCGGCTCACTCATGTCTCCCTTCTTCTCTGCCTTTGTACGGATTGTGGCTTGTTTCCGTCGAAGTCACATCATGGAAATCTACTATTCTGGGTAGGAGATTCCTACTATTCAGGTCGTTCGAGGCGGATTCTGCGCCGCCAAGTAGCTCGAAAACTCGGCGATGAGCGCCGCACGGCTGCCACCGGACGACCCACGCCACTCTCCGAACTTCCGGTAGATCTTCGATAGGTGGTTGGCGATGGTCTGCTCGCTCAGGTGCAAGCGCCGTGCTAAGGCCGCGTTGTCCAGCCCCTCGCGCACGAGCAGCTCACACACGCGCCGCTCGGCCGGCGTGAGATAGCGTTCCAGAAACTCGCGCCGGCGACGTGCCGCATCCGCTTGCGCGAATTGGCGCTGGTGCTGAATCGCTTCCCACGGATCGTCGGTGGCCTCGAGAATGACGGCTGCTGAAGCGTCCGACCAGCGCAGCACCGGCACGGCCACCAGCTCGATGTGCTCGCCCGGTTCGAGGTGCATTTGCTTTTCGTCGTCACTCCGGCGATCCACTGACAGCATGTGCCAAGCGCGATCCTCCTCTCGGAACAGCAACTGTGCGGCGACCATAGCGTATACGGCCATCGTCTTCCGTCCGCTCGTGATGCTCAGATGAATGGTCTGGCCGGCCTGCCGGGCAGCGCGCAACGTGCGATAAAGTGCCTGTAGCAGCGCGCCTGCGTCGGCCTCAGACCGAATGTCGGTCACAGGCCCGGTGGGCCGCACCAGCGGAATGCGTCGGTAGCGGATACCTGGATAAACGCCAGATTGGAATTCCGCGTCCAAGCGTTCGATCGCCGGACGGATTGCCTCACCTGTCGTGTGAATGACGGCAACCTCACGGATGGCGTAGCCGCGCCGGAGCAGCGCATCGAGCACACGCGTCACGCCTTGTGGCTCGGTGCTGAGTGTGGCGACCAAAATGTGAGACATCACTTTTCTCCTGTCCGGACCTGTTCATGGCGTACCACGCATGTGCTTTTGAGGGATTAGTCGTATTATCCTGGTGATAGTGCCTATCATGTGATAATGGCTATCGCGCGCGTCGGTATGACGATCACTGTGGTTTGCAGGCAATCTGCTGCTTCAGGCCCGGCGCTGTGCACGGTGCTCTCCCTGCCGGCATGATGCTAAACTCCCCGCATGGCAACGATACGGCCCTTTCGCGGTATTCGCTATCGACTCGAGGCAATCGGCGACTTGTCTTGCGTGATTACGCAACCTTACGATCGCATCCATGAGCCGGAGCAAGCCGCCTACTATGCTTTGCACCCCTACAACTTCGTGCGCATTGAGCTGGGACGGGGCGAGCCGGATACGCCCACCGACAACAGATACACCCGCGCGCGCGCATGCGCCGACTCTTGGTTGGCCCAAGGCGTGTTCATGCGCGAGCCGCAGCCGGCGCTATACATCATCGAACAACACTTTGCTACGCCCGATGGCCGCGCTTTTGTCCGGCGGGGCATTACGGCTGCATTTCGTCTCGCACGCTTTGAAGAAGGTGTGATTCTCCCCCATGAACGCACCCTCAGCAGCCCGAAAGTGGATCGTCTCAATCTGACCCGCGCGACCGAAGTTGCCTGGGGTCACATCTTTGTTTTGTATCCTGACCCGGCTAACCACATCAACCAGATCGTGCAGCCGTTCCTGGACGCTCATCCGCCGATGGTCGCGCGCGAGCAGATCATCGAGCCGGCGGTCGAACAGCGCCTATGGGTTCTGGACGACCCGGCGATCATTTCGGCGGTGGTTGAAGAGATGAGTTCCAAGCGCGGCTTGATCATCGCCGACGGGCATCACCGCTACGAAACTGCCCTGAATTACCGAGACGCCCTCCGCGCCCAACATCCAGACGCGCCCCCCGAAGCCGCTTTCAATTATGGGCTGGTCACCCTGGTCAGCATGAGCGATCCCGGCCTGGTGATATTGCCGACCCATCGGCTGATTCATTCCTATGCGCGCCTGGACGGCGCTGCGCTGTTGAACGCGTTGCAGCCTTATTTCGATGTGCAACCCATGCCCAACCGAGAGGCGTGCCTGGCTGCGTTGGCAGAGTGTGCCGGCCGGCCTTGCTTTGGCTTCTACGATGGAACCCACGCGTTGTTACGCTTGCGCGCTGAGGACATCCTGTCTCATCTTGCGCCAGAGCGTCATCCGAGCTGGCGGGCTTTGGACGTGGCCGTGTTGCACAAGATCGTGCTGGAGCATGTCATGGGTTTGACCCAGGACAGCATCGCACGCCAGGAGAACATCCATTATCTGCGCGATGTGACCGCCGGCTATCACGCCGTCGATCAAGGCCAAGCCAACTTTTTGTTCGTACTCAACCCCACGCCGATCGAGCATGTGCGCGCGTGCGCTGAAGCCGGCGAAACCATGCCGCAGAAATCCACCGACTTTTATCCCAAGATCATCAGCGGTTGGGTGGCGCTGCCGCTCACCGGCGTGATCCCGTGATCCGCCTACGCCGGCCTGTGAAAGCAAACGCGCGATGCCCGTTCAGTTGGGCATCGCGCGTTCTCTGTTTGGACAACCGAGATGTTTAAGATTGACCTAGCAGCGCGCGTACCGCTGCCAGCGCCGCGTCGTAATCCGGGTGTTGCGCGATCTCCGGCACATACTCGGCGTACACAATCGTGTCGTTGGCATCGACGACGAAGACCGCGCGCTGCTCAATGCGCATCTCTTTAACATGAGTGCCGGCAGCGTCCCCAAATGCCATGTCCGCATGGTCCGACAGGACGGTGACATGCTTCACACCGTTGTCTTCCAGCCAGCGCCGCTGCGCCCAGGGCAGGTCAGCGCTCACTGTGATGACCTTGACGCGCTCGCCCAACTTTTCTGCTTCCTCGTTGAAGCGCTTGGTTTGTGCGTCGCAGATACCGGTGTCGAGCGACGGCACCACACTGATCAGACGAACGTGGTTGCTGAAACTGGCCAGGTCAACTGTGCTCCAGTCTGTCGCCGTCAACTTTGCTGTGGGAAACTTGTCTCCCACTTTCAGGCGCGGCCCGATCACGGTCAACGGATTGCCTTTCAACGTCACTTCATTTGTTCGTTCAACAGTCGCCATCGTAGCTACACACTCCTTGCAGCAGGATTTGTTTGTTCAACCTAACCAGGGTTCTACGATACCATGCTTGTGTGTAAGCGGGGGGTGGTCGATGAAGGTAGGCGGCTGAGTCAGACAACACAGCCGTTGTGCGCGATGTTGAAGCCCGTCCCTGCTGTACAAGCAGGAGTCCGGGGCTGTTGCAAGATTGTCTGGTGTGCCTGTGCGCCGGCGCAGTGGGTAGATGTTGACCGAGCGTAGCGCAGTCGCTCTGTGGAATAGATTGCACAGAGTATCATTTTGAAAATGCTTGCGACAGCAGTGACAGGTTACAACCATTGGCCTGTGGAATTGCACTTGTTTGGGTCGCCGCGCCTGTTC
>JANWVJ010000197.1 GCA_025056895.1 Thermoflexales bacterium | reverse complement strand
GCTATCCCCGACCCCAAGGCCGGCGGCGCGATTCGGGCCATGCAATGGGCGCTAGAAGATGCCGGCATCGATCCACGCGAAGTCGATCACATCAACGCGCACGGCTCCGGCACGCAAGCCAACGACCCGCTTGAAACCATGGCCATCAAGCAGGTGTTCGGAGAACACGCCTACGACATACCGGTCAACAGCATCAAGTCGATGGTCGGTCACGCGATGGGTGGCGCCGGCGCCATTGAGGCGCTGGCCACTGTGCTTGCGATCCGCGACAGCATCATCCCGCCAACGATCAACCTGACCACTCCTGATCCAGAGTGCGATCTGGACTACGTGCCGAACGTAGCGCGGCGCAAGGAAGTCAACATCGCGATGTCCAACTCATTCGGCCTGGGAGGACAAAATGCCTGCATCATCTTCGGGAGATACGCATGAAGATCGTTGTCGATGAGAAAAAGGTCAAGCGACAGGCCATGATCGGGCGCATCGCCCTATTCGGCTCGCTGGCCGTGTTGATGGGCGGATTGGCGCTCACCCTGTTCGGCCCACAGCTCGGCTTGTTCAACCCAGAGAACATCGGGCTGTTCTATTTGCTGTACACGGTCATTCTCATCGTCGGATTTGGCGTGTCACGCATCGGCATGTACTATGGCAATCGCTATCTATCGCCCAGCCGGCCTTCTCAAATCTTGCGCGAAAGCCTGAAAGGATTAGAACGCAAGTACGCGCTGATGCTGTTTACACTGCCGGCAGAGTACGTGTTGGTCGAGCCGGGCGGCATCACCGTGTTTGTCGTCAAAACCCAGTCAGGCCGCGTGACGTACAAAGGCGGCAAATGGAAGCGCAAAGAAAATATCCTCAGCCTGTGGTTTGGGCGCGAAGAGCCGTTGGGCGATCCGGGCCTAGAAGCCGTCGAGGCACAACAAGCGATTGCGAAAATCTTGGCCGAGAAAGCGCCCAACTTGAAAATCCCGCTGCGCGCGGTGATCGTCTTCACCCACCCCAAAGTTGAGCTGGATGTGGAACCGGGGCCAACAGCCGTTGTGCGCGCCGGTGAACTGAAAGATTTTCTGCGCGGGGCCGGCAAATGGAAGGAACTGCCCAACTCGATTCAACGGCAAATGCGCGCTGCGTTGGGCGCGCCGGAGCTGCCTGCGCCCGAGAAGTCGGCCGAGAGTGGAAGATAACTCCGTTCATCCAGCCCACACGGAGGACGTATCGCGTCTGAGCTGTCGTTTGCTCTTGTGCTTGCGCGCGGTCGGCGTGGACGAAACATACAAACGCAGGGCGCGGCGCAGGCTATAACCCGGCTTTAACGATACCCTGTTACACTGCGCCCCTAAATCAAGATGAAGACACGCCGCCCAGACATCCTTTTGCTTGTGCTCGACACCCTGCGCGCGGACCGCCTGCGATGTTACGGTTCACCCCAGTCCATTCTGCCGGCCGTCGATGCGCTGGCAGAAGAATCCACAGTGTTTCGTTTCGCTATCGCGCCGGCGCAATGGTCTATCCCCTCGCACGCCTCACTTTTCACCGGCGTGTACCCGTCGGTGCACGACACGACGCAATCGAACTCGATTCTGCCAGAAGGACTGTCCACGCTGGCCGAGCGACTGCGGGCCGGCGGCTACTACACGGCCGCCTTTTGCAACAATCCCCTGGTCGGCGTGATCAACAACGGCTTACGGCGCGGCTTTGAAAGCTTTCTGAATTACGCCGGCTTGTGGCCTTCACGGCCCAACCAGGCCGGCGCCCGTCCTGGCGCCTACGACCGCCTGCGACAACAGTTCAAGGGCTGGCTGACCGAACTGATCACCGGCATCCAAGACGCCTTTGCCCGCTCCGACTTTTTGCTGGAGATGTCCCTCACGCCGCTGTTCGTGCCGCTTTGGCAAACCGCGCTGAGCTTCAAGGGCAACAGCCGCAAATCGCTGGACGATGCGGCCCGCTTGCTGATCCGGCGCAGCGGCCTGGATTCCCATCAGCCCATATTTGCTTTCATCAACCTCATGGGCATTCACATGCCCTATCGCGCGCCGCGACCCTACGTGGAACGTTTCGCGCCGCAGGTGTTGCACGACCCCGCCGCACGGCGCTTTTTGCGTCAGTTCAACACAGATGCTTTTGGTTGGCTGGCTCCACTCACCGATCCGGTGAGCGAAGAGCGTAAAGCTGTTTTGGAAGGCATGTACAACGCCGAAGCAGCCTGTCAGGATGAGCACGTCGGCGCGTTTTTCGAGCGGCTGCGCCAAGCCGGCCGGCTCGATTCGACGCTGGTCATCGTGCTATCGGATCATGGCGATCATTTGGGCGAACATCAGTTGATGGGGCACTCGGTGTCGCTGTACAACGAGTTGGTGCGTGTGCCGCTGATCGTGCGTGACCGCAGCGGCGCGTTTCCGGCCGGCGCAGCGGTCGATCACTTTGTTTCGACACGCCGCGTCTTTCATACCGCCTTGGCCGCAGCCGGCTTGGCTGACGAGGAGGAGCATCGGCTGACTCTAGCCGGCGACGTAGATGGCCGGCCGGAACAGGGCACTGCTTTCTCCGAGTCGATCCCAGCTCTGAATTTCTTGCGCATGGTGCAAAAGCGCCGGCCAGAGCTGATTCAGCGATATGCAATCGATCAGTACCGCGTCGCCGTCTGCCAAGACGGACACAAGCTGATCCAAGTTGGCAGCGAGCGCGTCGAGCTGTATGACGTGGTGCACGATCCGACCGAACAACACGACTTGAGTCTGTCACAGCCAGAGCGGGTAGAGCGTATGCGCAGGTTGATTACAGACTTCGCACAACAAGCATCGGCAGCCGGCCAAACGGCCCACCACGCGCCTCAAGCGCCGGACCCTCTGCTTGCTCAGCGATTGCGCAGTCTAGGTTACCTTGACTGAAAGGAGCCTATGTATCCCCCTGTTGACCCGGTGCTGATACAGATCGGCCCGTTGAGCGTACGATGGTATGGCCTGCTAGTTATTGGAGCGGTGATCCTGGGTGCATGGATCGCCAGCAAATACGTGGCTCGCAAGGGTGAAGACGCAAATCACGTCTGGGATGGCTTATTATGGGTGTTGATCCCCGCTCTGGTCGGCGCGCGCTTGTATTACGTATTCATCCAGTCACCGCGCGGGCCGGACGGCTTCGATCGCTACATGACCAATCCGTTGGAGATTCTGAACATCGGAGCCGGTGGCCTACACATCTTCGGCGGCTTCCTCTTCGGTGCAGCAGCGGTGTGGATCTATGCGCGCCGCCACAAGCTGCCGATACTCGTTTACTTGGACGGGGTGGCGTTGGCGCTGCCGCTCAGCCAGGCCGTCGCGCGCTGGGCCAACTTTATCAACCAAGAGCTATACGGCCCACCCACTACCCTGCCTTGGGGATTGCGCATCGACCCAGAGCACCGCATCCCACCTTATAACGATCTGACCGTTTATCCCGAAAGTGTGCGCTTTCATCCGCTCTTCTTGTACGAGTCAATCTGGAACTTCATCGGCTTTGGTGTGTTGTGGCTTGTCGCACGGCGCTTCGCAAGCCGGCTGCGCGACGGCGACTTATTGCTGCTCTACATGATTTGGTATCCGAGCGGGCGCTTCTTGATCGAGTTCCTGCGCACCGATTCGTGGTTCTTCCCCGGCACACCGTTTAATGTGGTGCACGTGCTGTCGGCGGCAGTTGTGATTGCATCCGCTGCGCTGTTCATCACGCGCCATCGGATCGCGAAGCCGGCAGAAGCGCCGCCTTCACCCTCAAGCACAACGCTATGAAGCATGAACAGCGCGCGGCAACGAGCCGGCCGGCACACGGCAAGATTGGGGAACGACTTGCGTGGCTGGTTTCAAACCTCCTCAGTCCGCCCATAGTCGGGTTATTGGGGGCAGGCATTGTGACCATCCACGAGCCGCAGACCTATGTGCCGGCAGGAGAAACGAACCGCTGGCTGTTGTTCGGCGTGTACGCTTTGACGGCTATAGTTTTGCCGACCGGCCTGGTGTTCGCCATGACGGCGATAGGACGTATCGGCGACGTAAACATGAATCTGCGTGAAGAGCGTCTGATTCCATACCTATTCGCCGTCCTGTGCATGGCGATTGGGTCGATCATCATGGCGGCAGCCAGCGCCCCGCGCGGGTTATTTGCCTTGAGCAGCGCCACCTGTCTGCTGTACGTGCTGCTGACCGTGATTTCTTTGCGGAGCAAGGTGAGCGCGCATTCTGCCGGCATGGGCTTGTTTTCGGTGATGGGCATCGTTACGATTGGTGGGCCGCTGCTGGCGACCGTGCCGCTGACGGTGGCGCTGATGTGGGCGCGCGTGCACATGCGTCGGCACACGTGGGCACAGACCATCGCGGGTGTGCTGCTGGGCGGAGCATCCTTTTTGGTTGTGTGGCTGATCGTAGCCGGCAACGAGCGCGCCCTGGCTGCCCTCCCCTAACTCTTTTGTGAAACTGACACGCTATGAGCACTCCGGCTTCACACGATTTTTTGCGCCTGCACGCGATTGTCGAAGGAATTGTGCAAGGCGTGAACTTTCGCCAGTCGGCAGCGCACCAGGCTCGCGCACTGGGACTGACCGGCTGGATCATGAACCGCATCGATGGCAGCGTCGAAACAATTGCCGAAGGACCGCGCAACGCACTGGAAGCTTATCTGGACTGGCTGCGGCGCGGGCCGCCGGCGGCGGTCGTGCGCGGCGTGAACGCGCGCTGGGAAACAGCCACGGGTGAGTTTGATCGGTTCAGGATCGAGTACTAGCGCCTGCCTCAGCAGACGCTCTACTCGGATCGGGCCTTAGGCTTCCGGCCACCACTCCGGCTCGAACGGCGCAATGACGCCCTGCTCGATGGCAGGGGCAATGCTATCATTCCGCCCTGTCATGAGCCTGAACAACGTGATCGATTTGCGTTCGGACACGATGAC
>JANWVJ010000196.1 GCA_025056895.1 Thermoflexales bacterium | reverse complement strand
GATGGAGTGAGCGTCGGTGTTTCGGTCGGCGTAGGCGTTACTGAAGGAGTGACGGCGGGCGTTGGACAGTATCGAATTCCGAGCCGGGCCAGAGCGCGCAAATTCAACAGCATCTTTGAACGCATCTGGCAACGCCTCGCCGGCTGCGCTTTAGGCGACCTGCGATTTCTAATCGCCGGCTGGGCCGCGCAGAAATGACTCCCGCTGGGAAATAGGGCTGACCACCCAGCGGCTGACCCCAGTTTGGTATGCTTATGCTGGCCAATTGGTTTGTATGTCACGCGCAGCGGCGCACAGTGATGCGTGCTTACGAGGGAATATGCAAGACAAGCGCAAGACCAAATCTCAACTCATTGAGGAATTGGCCGCCTTGCGGCAGCGCGTCGTCGAGCTAGAACAAGCGCTTGCTCGGCAGCAAGAAGCCGAGAAGGCGTTGCGCGAAGTGGATCGACGGTTCCAAGCACTCTTGCAATCCGCGTCGGCAGCGATTGTGATCGTAGATGATCAAGGCCGCATTGTCATGGTCAATGCCCGCGCCGAGGTGCTGTTTGGCTATACCTACACCGAGATGGTCGGTCAGCCGCTGGAGATACTGCTGCCGGAGCGCTATCGCGAAGTGCACGCCGCTCATCGCGCCGCGTTCATCGCTCAGCCGCGTGTTCGGCCGATGGGGACGAACTTGCATCTGGTCGGCCGGCGAAAGGATGGCACTGAGTTCCCGATTGAAGTCGGCCTGAGTTACATCGAAACAGAAAGTGGCGTGCTGGCGATGGCATTCATCCTCGACGTGACCGAGCGCAAGACGGTCGAAGAGGGGTTGCGCTTGATGCAGCGCGCGATCGAGTCGGCTACCAACGGCATCGTGATTGCCGATGCCCAGCAGCCGGATATGCCGATCATTTACGTGAATCCGGCCTTTGAGCGCATCACTGGCTACAAGCGTGAGGAGGTTGTCGGGCGCAATTGTCGTTTTCTTCAGGGCGATGACCGCGATCAGCCGGCGCTGAACGAACTGCGCGCCGCGATCAAGGCCGAGCGACCTTGTCAGGTCATGCTGCGCAACTACAAGAAAGACGGCACGCTGTTCTGGAACGAGCTGGACATTGCACCGGTACATGATGAAACAGGCCGGCTGACCCATTTCGTCGGCATTCAGAATGATGTGACCCAGCGCAAGATGGCTGAAGAGGAGCTGGCGCATAAGAATCGAGAACTCGACCGCGCCCTCGAAGCCGCCTCGGCGGCGACACGCGCTAAGTCCGAGTTTCTGGCCAACATGAGCCACGAAATTCGTACCCCCTTGAACGCCATCATCGGTATGACCGGCCTGTTGCTCGACACCGCTTTGACCAAAGAGCAGCGCGAGTATGCTGAAACGGTGCGCATCAGCGGGGATGTGCTCTTGTCGGTCATCAACGGTATCCTTGACTTTTCTAAGATCGAAGCCGGCAAGATGGAAATGGAACGCCAGCCGTTCGATCTTGTGGATTGTGTCAAAGCCTCCTTGGATTTGCTGGCCCCCAACGCAGCCGAGAAAGGCATTGAGATGATCTACACCATCGATGAGCACACGCCGACCACCCTGATCGGCGATGTGACGCGTCTGCGCCAGGTGTTGGTCAATCTGTTGAGCAATGCCGTCAAGTTCACGTCACGAGGCGAAGTCGTTGTCTCTGTCAGCTCTCGGCTGATCGGCGAAGCCCAGCAAGGCGCCCCGGCGGAATACGAAGTCCTCTTTTCTGTCCACGACACCGGCATCGGCATTCCGCGTGATCGCCTTGGCCGATTGTTCCAACCGTTCAGTCAGGTGGATGCTTCGACGACGCGGCGCTACGGCGGAACCGGTTTGGGACTGGTGATCAGCAAACGCCTGGTCGAAATGATGGGCGGGACTATCTGGGTGGAAAGTGAAGTTGGCAAAGGATCGGTATTCCATTTCACCATTCGCGCTCAAGCGCCGGCCGACCAGCAGCGCGTGTTGGCGGGTGCTGTGCAGGCTGAGATGGCCGGTAAGCGTGTGCTGATCGTGGACGACAACACCAGCAATCGCACCATCCTGACGCGCCAAATGCAATCCTGGGGTATGCAGACGCAGGATGCTGCGTCGGGGCCGGCAGCCCTGGCCCTCATTCGCGCCGGTGAACGGTTTGACATCGCTGTGTTGGATATCCAAATGCCCGACATGGACGGCTTGACGCTGGCCGATGAAATCCATGCCTTGCTCCCGGACCTACCTCTGATCATGCTCAGTTCAATCGGCGCCCGCGAGGCAGAGGAGTCGCGCCCTCATGTTGCAGCGTATCTCACCAAGCCGATTCGACCGCTTCAGTTGTACGGCATCATGGCGAATATCTTGCGCGGTCAACCGGTGGCGGCCCAAAAAGTTGCGTCTGAGATACTGCTCGATGCGCAAATGGCCCAGCGTCATCCTCTGCACATTCTGCTCGCCGAAGATAACATCGTGAATCAAAAGGTCACGGCGCGCATCTTAGAACGGCTGGGATATCGCGCAGATATTGTCGCCAATGGCTATGAGGTGCTTGAAGCGTTAGAGCGCCAGCGTTACGACGTAGTGCTGATGGATGTGCAAATGCCGGAGATGGATGGCTTGGAAGCCGCCCGTCGTATCTGCCGGCGCTGGCCCAAAGAAGAGCGCCCACGCTTGATTGCTATGACGGCTTACGCGCTCGAGGGCGACCGCGAATGGTGCCTGGCGGCCGGCATGGAAGATTACATCACCAAACCGGTCAAAATTGAAGAATTGATCGATGCACTCGAACGCTCACGTCCCTTGCCGCCTGCCGCGCCCACTCCCGAGGCGGCAGAGACAGACATCGTGCCGGTTTTAGATCAGAACGCTATCGACAGCCTGGTTGCCGTGATGGATAAAGAGATAACCGAAGTCCTGGATGTGTTCCTAGACAATGCGGCGAGGCTGGTTGACGAGATTGAGCAGTCGGTGCGGCAGAACAATGCGGAAGCGTTGAGGAGCGCTGCGCACACGCTCAAATCGAGCAGCGCCATGTTCGGCGCTTTGCGTCTGTCGAATGTGTGCAAAGAGCTAGAGTTGATTGCCCGCGCCGGCTCTGTCGAGGGATTGGCAGAGAAGGCCAGATCGGTGCAGTTTGAATATCAACGGGCAGTGGCTGCGCTGAAGGAAACGCGCGATCGAATCAAAAGTAGTTGACCGACCAGCCAGGCACCTTGCGCATTCACCGCAGCGCCGCAGGTACGGTGCCGTCGATCACTGTTAGGGGTTCTTCGTCGAAAGCAGAGCGGTCATCGCGCAGCACCCACGAGCGCACGTCGCCGGCCCGCCCTTGTTGCACCGACACGATCACAAAAGAAATCACCGGCAGGGCATACTCGCGGTCTGTTTCAGATGGACGGGCCGGATGATCGGGATGAGAGTGAAAGAAGCCGATGATGTCTAACCCGCGCCGAGTCGCTTCGCTGTCGGCGCGCACATAGTCGTCCGGTGCGATCAGATATCGGTTGCGTTGGCCTTCGTGCTCATTCTCTACCGACCAGACATTCGGCGCCAAATACACATCGCGGGCAATCTTGTGCATGTGCGGCGGCGCTCCGTTCATGTTGCCGATGAGCATGCCACACGCTTCACGTGGATAGCCGGCCTCTAGGTGCGCACACAGCCGGCGCATCAACTCGCGCGTCAAAACGAGCATGATCACAAGAGTGGATTGAGTGGCAACGAGTGCAGCGGAAACAAAACCCGCCCATCACCCTTTTTTGCTTGCTTGACCGCCTGTATCTTGCGGGGCTGCTGGTGATGGGGTGACGGTGTTCGAAGGGTTATCTGCTTCCTCTTCGTTGGACTCCCAGCTAATGATCCACACGCACAAGCCGGCCAGCCCGATCGTTGCCAAGATCAAGAACAGCCACTGGTTCCAGAGCAGGCCAACATCTCGCGCAGCGATGATGAGAACGATCACCATGCCGATGGCTAACGCAATCCAAGCCGATAGTCTCGGATGGGCGTTGACCCACGACTTCAGTTTTGACACCATACGTGTGATTGTACTCTAACGCTTGGCGCTGCTAGGCTATCAGCCTCTCTGCGATCGTGTCTGTGTATAATTTCCAAGTGCACGTGCGTTTGACAGCGTGGCTGTGCGCCATTCTGATTCGTTTTGAGGCCGGGTTTAGCTTGCTGCCAGATTAATCGTCTCTCAAAGTAGGGAGCATTCCAAAGTGCTCCCTACTTTTTTGTGTTTGCGCCTGGCCTCACGTGCCGGCAGAATCATCACAGAGCAAAGGAAGGAGATTACATGCCAAAGTACATTTTCTGTACCGGTGGCGTGGTCAGTTCGGTTGGCAAAGGTGTGACGGCAGCCGCCATCGGACGCGTGCTCAAATCGCGTGGCCTGCGCGTTTCGATCCAGAAACTTGATCCTTACCTCAACGTCGATCCGGGCACCATGTCGCCCTATCAACATGGCGAAGTCTTCGTGACGGAGGATGGCGCAGAGACCGACTTAGACCTCGGCCATTATGAACGCTTCATCGACGAAAACTTGACCCGCGCCTGCAATGTGACCACCGGCCAGGTGTACAACGAAGTCATTACTCGCGAACGGCGCGGCGACTTTCTGGGCAAAACGATCCAAGTGGTGCCGCATGTCACCAATGAGATCAAACGCCGCATCGGCCTGGTAGCAAAGAGCAGCACTGCCGATGTCGTCATCGTCGAAGTGGGGGGCACGGTGGGCGACATCGAAGCCATGCCGTTCCTTGAAGCCATTCGCCAGATGCGCCGTGACGTTGGACGCGATAGCACGTTTTATGTGCACGTGACTTTCTTGCCCAAGGTCGGCGCAACCGGCGAGATCAAGACCAAGCCCACGCAACATAGCGTGCGCGACCTCCGCGGAGCCGGCATACAGCCCGATGCCATCATTGCCCGCAGCGATTATCCC
>JANWVJ010000195.1 GCA_025056895.1 Thermoflexales bacterium | reverse complement strand
AACCGATCGAGGAGTGGCTCGACGCCAATGTCGGCATGAGTCCCTGCTGTTCCATGTGCGGCGACTCGGACTGCCGCACGCTAGAAGTCGGCGGTCGCAGCTACGAGACGATTCCGGAAGAGCAGTTCATCAAGGCCGGCCTGATGGCGGCCAGCCAGATGATGACGCTAGGATCGTTCGGTGACAAAGCTGCAACATCGTGCTGCGGCATGTCGGAGGAAACTGCGCTGTGTGAGCCAACCTTAGAGCAAGCCAGGGTTGGTTGCTGCAGCCCGACCCGCTCGCATCCCCAGCCCGCCATTCATGGCAGCCCACCTGGATCAGACTGGAATTCTCCGGATTGATTCGCACCACGCCGGCGCAATAAATTAGGGTCAACCCACGCGCTGACTTGGAGGCGTCAGCGTGTGATAAAGTTTCGTATTCGATCAGCACGTCCAGAAGCACGTGGACCGTTTCGATCAGCCTTTGACGCTGCCGGCCAACAATCCGCGCATAAACAGTTTACCTAACAGGAGATACACGATGATGGTGGGTGCGGCTGCGATCAATGCGCCCGACATCTGAATGTTCCACTCGGTGGTGAAGCTGCCGGCCAAGTTCTGCACGGCGACCGTCACCGGCGCGAGTCGTGGATTGCTCAATACTACCAGGCCGATGATGAAGTCGTTCCAGATGGATGTGAATTGCCACAACAACACGACTGCAAAGGCCGGCGCAGCGATCGGCAGCAGAATGTGCCGGTAGATTCCAAAAAAGCCGCAGCCGTCTATCTTGCCGGCGTCTACCAGATCATCTGGGACATTCGCGTAGTACGTGCGGAACATTAACGCAGTGATCGGGATGCCGAACACGCAGTGAATAAAGATTAGGCCAGGAATCGTGCCGTACAAGCCAAAAGCGCGCAATGTGAGTACCATCGGGATCAGGATGCCCTGGTAAGGCAGGAACATGCCGATCAGGAACAACAGGAAGATGGTGTTGCTGCCTCGGAAACGCCACTTTGAGAAGATGTAGCCGTTGAGTGAGCCGATCAATGAGGAGATGATCGCCGCTGGCACGGTGACTATCAAACTGTTCAAAAAGTTGGGCGACACTTTCGACCATGCTTCGCTGAAGCTGCCTAGATATAGGCCCTGTGGCAGTTCCCACATGCGCGCGATGCTCACCTCTGTGTAGGGCTTGAAACTGGTGTTGACCAGCACATACACCGGCATGAGAAAGTACAGCGCGAAGGCGATCAGGGTGGCGTAGATCGCCCCACGAGACCACAATCGCTTGAGCGAGAAAGCGTGCCTCATTGTTCCTGCTCCTTGCGTACACTCAACAGATAAGGCACGACCAAAAGGGCCGACAAAATGATCATGAATGAGCCGATCACTGCTGCCGCCGAAAAGCGGTTGGCCGTAAACATTTGCTCGAACATGTGCGTGGCCAACATATCGGTCGAGAAAGCCTGGCCGGTTCCGCTCATCACCATCACGATGTCAAAGACGCGAATAGCGCCCATGCCGGTTAACACGATGGCAGTGAAAGTGACCGGCGCCAGCATTGGAATGATGATGTGCCGATACAAGTTCCACGTGTTGCATCCATCGATTTGCGCAGCTTCCCTAACCTCGGCTGGGATACCCCTCAGCGCGGCCAAATACAGCGCCATGATATAGCCCGAAAATTGCCATGAGGAGGCGATGGTGACAAACAGAATACCGAAGGTGGGGTCGGAGAACCAGTTGGACTTCAGAAAGCCCAGTCCGAGCTGCTCGAACAGCAGGTTAATGCCGGTGTCTGGGCGCATCAACCAGCGCCATGCCACGCCGGTGACTACCGCCGAAACAGCGAATGGAAAGATGAAAATGGTGCGAAAGACAGCTTCGCCCTTAATGTGCTGATCGAGCAACGAAGCGAGCAGAAAGCCGATGACGATGCATTGACTCATAAAACCCAGCGCATATAACGCCAGGTTGCGCAAATCCATCTGGAAGCGAAAGCTGTTAAACATGCGCTCCCAGTGCCCCAGGCCGGTGAAGGTGTAATCAACGACTGAGGTGTTCCAGTTCGCCAACGACACGTAGAATGTCCAGGCGATGAAGGTGTAGATGAAGATGGCGACAGCGATGATGGATGGAGTCAGGGCTACAATCGCGATTACCAGATCGCGGTTGATACGCCGTTTGTGCACCGTCGGTGACAACGCGGAGAGATGAGTTTGGCTGACGGCCATAGATATGAAAACGCCTGACGAGGCATCGAGCAGCCGACGCCTCGTCAGGCGCACTGTGGAATTACTTGCTCAGGCCGGCGGTCTTTGCGGCGGCGACGAGTTCTTTCATCGCTGCGGCAGTGTCTTTGCTGGCCAGTAACGTGCTCACAATCGTGTCGTAATCGTTCACGAATCCTTGCGGCGCGGCTGCGCCGTGTTGGATGCTGCCCACGATGGTGTTGGTCTTGAATGCTTCGATGGTCTGCTTCAAATAATCGTCGTACTTGCTCAGATCGGGATCGGTGCGGGCGGGGATTGACCCTTTAATCGGATTGAAGGCGTCTTGTCCCTCTCGGCTACCGCACAACTTGAGCCAGTTGATGACATTCTCGCGGTGCTTGACGTTCTTGGGCAGGCCAAACGAGTCGGACAAGGCTACGAACACGCCGTTTGTACCCGGCGCGGGAGCCCAGCCGTAATCCTTGAAGCCGGCCGACTTAAACAGGCCATGAGTCCAGTCGCCCATGATCATCGTCGAGGCTTTGCCGCTGGTCATCACTTCGTTGATGTCACCCCAAGCTACGCTTAAATAGTCCGCCTGGGCGTATTCGTGGGAGCGCAACAAGATGTCCATGGCTTCCTTGACGCCGGGATCGTCCCAGGCGGTAGCGCCGTTGAACAAACCGGTGTACTTTTCCGGACCCAGCGTTGCCACCAGAATGTTCTCGAACACGTGAGCGGAGAAGTTGGGGTCGGCCCCCGCCACGGCGAGTGCACCAATCCCTTTGGCCTTCAGCTTCTCGGCATAGTCAAACCATTCATCCCAAGTGGCAGGCGGTTTGTCCAAGCCGGCTTCAGCGAGGTGATTGGTGTTGTACCACATCACGTTCGAGCGATGGATATTCACCGGTACGGAGTAGGGCTTCCCTTCGTAAGAGGCCAGCTCGATCAAGCCCTTTGGGAACACATTGTTCCAACCCTCAGAGGCATACAAGTCGGACAGGTCTTCCATGCGTCCGGCCTTGACGTGGCTGCCGATCAATTCTTGGCCTAGGTGCACTTGGAAGCTGTCGGGCGGATCGCCGCCAATCATGCGCGTTTCCAGCACGGCTTTCATATTGCCGCCCTGGCCGGCGCCGCCAGCCAACGCCGCGTTGATGATTTCGACGTTCGGATACTTTTCCCGGTATAGTTTGTACAGGGCTTCTAAGGCTTCCACTTCGCCGCCGCTGGTCCACCAACTGAAGATCTCCAGTTTTCCGCCATCGGCTGCAGGTTGAGCCGGCTGCTCTGCGCCAGGGGCTTGTGTGGCAGGGCGCGGCGCCGCACATGCAGAGAGAGCAATGCCGGTTGCACCAAAACCAAACAGCTTTAGGGATTGTCGTCGGGTGAATTTGCGATTCGTCTTCATGGTCTCCTCTCAAACTTTCTCCGAATTGATTGACCTGCGCACGGGGAACGCACAGGACACACGAAATTATACAAGCCTGTACCATAGCGCGGCATCACAGGGTTAGACCCGCGCGAAAGCGGCAGTGACGTGCTTCAATGCCGCCCCTCTCGGCTTAAAGCTAGGGCAGGTACAATCCTCTCTGACTGATGTGAGGTGAATGAATACATGACTCGGCTGGGCGCACTGGTTACTGCAACACTTATAGCCGGTGCAGTGCTCCAGCCAGACGCGCACGTGGTCTTTGCGCAGTCATCTAGGCCGCGCCGTGTCAACGCGCCTCAATTTACCTCGGCGCCGACTTGGAGCCGCAGCGCCATCTTCTGGTTTGGCCAGAATCAACAGGGCTTGCCTAGCCGTAACTACGCCGATGTGCGAGTTGGTTATACCGGCACTAACCTTCATCTCCGCGTCACGGTAGTGGACTATGCTTTGTGGTACCCTGCTTCGCCGTCGGCTGCAACTGATCTGACTCAGTACGACGCTGTTGCCGTGTACCTTGACACCGGTTATGATCGAAGCACCTCGCCGCAAACCGATGACTACTGGTTCCTGTCCGCCTATCGCTGGGACTCTGGCGGCAACAATCCGCTCTACCAGCGGCGCGCGCGCGGCACGGGCGCCGGCTGGGATACAAGTTGGTCGGGTGCATGGAGCGATGCAACAAACGGTGATTGGAACTGTGACCCCGGTCCCAATAACAACGCCTGCGGTATCGACAACGGCTGGACGGCGTTTTTTAACATTCCGTTTGCCAGCATTGGTCCACCCGCCCCGCCGCCGACCGGCACGGTGATCGGCTTTGGTGTTGTGTTGTACGACCGTGATGATCAGCCGCCGGCCGGAGCGGTCGTCCCGCAAACCTGGCCGGAGACATTCAATGCCAACAGCCCGGCCACCTGGGGCGAGCTGCGTTTTGGTGAGCCGACCTATCGGCCACCACCGGCTATACCAAGTGGTGCAGCAACGATTCGCGCCGCCTCTCCGATTGATAACACGGTAGAAGATGCCTGGATGGGTGGTGGCGGAGATTGCAGTGGCGGCCAGTTTGGTGGCGGTGAGATCAACCATGGCACCGACCCGCGCTTGTTCGTCGGCACAGAAGTACGCGCAGTTCATTTCCCCTGCTTCAACAAATCCTTTTTGCGCTTTCAATTGAGCGCCATTCCGCCGGGCAAGGTCATCATCTCGGCTGCGCTGACGTTGCACTTATGGGGTGGGGCTGATCCGTCTCGCGCTCAACGCTCATGGGTGCATTTGTTTGTGGTCAACGATCCGTGGGATGAAATGACCATCCACTGGAA
>JANWVJ010000194.1 GCA_025056895.1 Thermoflexales bacterium | reverse complement strand
GTCCACAGGGATTTTGGTCGGTCGGATGCTTGGTGGCGCAGTTGAAGCTTGCTTGGGCGCCCGTGTGCGTGCCGCCCATTAATACCACGTTTGTGTACGGGGCGGCGGTTTGGCCCAGACCGTTGATAACGTTCGGTCCGTCGTTGCCCGTGGCAAATTCCTTGAAATGGTCGTACTTGACGTCGTAGGGAGCGGCGCCGTTGTAACGTATGCCCACTTCGATTTGATTGTTGAGCTCGAGATATCCGTTGTGATCCACAACGATGTAATATCGCTTGGGAGGCAAATTGCATCCCAAACGTTGGAATGAAATTTCTTGGTAGTTGCCGCACCATGGGGCCGAACTATATGCCACGCGTGTCAGACCTTGCGCCAAAGTCGAGTCCACCAAACCGTTGGCCACCACCGTCGCAAAATCCAAATTCCCGTCCACGTCGGACTCAAAGACGTTGAAAGGATAATTCCGTATCTGCGTGTTGGTCTTCGGATAAACGCGCACATAACACGTTCCCTCGCCTTGAAGTACAAACGTGTACCACAGATTGCGGCGTATAGGCACGGTCGTGGTGTCCACGCCGGGATACTTCTCGTACAGCACGTGGTTGGTCGGCATTGGATACGGAACGGTGGGGTTGGGATTGGTCGTGTTCGGCTTGCAGGAAACCTATCGGCGCAGCCTGGAATTGAACGAGCCGAGCGACGCGGCTGCCGACACAATCGACCGTCAGCTTTATGTGTTGATGGCGATTGTGGCGCTGACCAGCGCTTCGTCGTCTGGAATCGCGCCGTTTATCCTGAAGTTCATCCAAGACCACATCACGCAGAATCTGGTGTTGCTCGCCCTGGCCTATCTGCCGGCTTCTTTGGTGTGGGGCTTCATGCCCTCGCGCATGGGCCTGATTGCGGATCGCTTTGGTCGAAAATTGCCCATAGCAGTGGGCCTGACGATGAGCGGGCTGTTTTCAGCCGTCATTCCGATGCTGACAACCATCGTACCGTTGGCCATATTTGCCATGATTGAAGCGCTATGCTATTCGGCAGCCGTGCCTGCCGAGCAGGCTTTCGTGGCCGATGTCACCGGCGGCAAGCGGCGCGGCATCGGTTTTGGTTTGTACACGTTGGCTCAGTCGGCCGGCCGCGTGATCGGCCCGCTGGCAATGGGTTTGCTATATGACCAGTTTCGCGCCGGCCCCTTCGTGGCCAACGCAGCCATCCTCTTCCTGGGCAGCGCGCTGGTGCTCTTTATCCTACGTGACACCCGCCATCGTCCCATGCCCTCTGTTTCCAGCGGCAAGTAAGCGCCGTCTTCTCTGGTCCTGAAATGAAATCCCAGCATCCGGTCGGCTATCTGTATGATCCGCTCTTCCTCTCCCACACATTGCCCGGTCATCCAGAAAATCACGAACGTCTAGAGGCGGTGATGAGGCGGCTGCGCGAATACGGAGAGCTAGAGCACCTGATCGAATTGACGTTCGCGCCGGCCGATGAAACTCAGTTGTGTGCTGTGCATGTGGATGCCTATGTGGAGCTGGTCAAACAAGTTTCGGCGCGCGGCAGGGCGATGCTAGGGCCGGATACGTATATTCATCCTGCTACATTCCGGGCTGCTTCGGCTGCCGCCGGCGCTGCGATGGCCGCTGTCCGAGCGGTGCTCGGCGGACAAGTTGACCGCGCTTTCGCGCTGGTGCGTCCGCCGGGGCACCACGCTTTCCCGGATCACGGTGAAGGCTTTTGCCTATTCAACAACATTGCTTGTGCTGCCCAATATGCGCTGGGCGAAGTGCCGGGTGAAGGCCGGCCGGCCCGTCCGCTTGAACGTGTGATGATCGTCGATTGGGATGTGCATCACGGCAACGGCACCCAGGCAATGTTTTATGAGGATCCGCGTGTGTTGTTCGTCTCCATTCACCAGTTTCCCTTGTATCCGATGTCCGGCCATGTCAACGAGCTGGGCGCTGGCCCAGGGCGTGGTTACACCGTGAATGTGCCCCTCCCGCCACGCATCGGCGACGCCGGCTATGCCCGCGTGCTGGAGGAGATCGTCGTGCCGTTAGCACGCCGCTTTCGACCGGAGTTGATGCTGATGTCTGCCGGCTACGACGGTCACTGGATCGATCCACTGGCCGGCATGGCGCTCTCGTTGACAGGCTTTGGTCGCATCGTTGCCACGTTATCGCAGCTCAGTGAAGACCTGTGCGCTGGCCGGCTGGTTGGCGTTTTAGAAGGCGGCTATGATCACGATGTGTTAAGCTACGGTGTGCTCAATACTTTTCGCCTGTTGCGCGGCGAAAGTGTCGCTTCCTTGCTTGATCCGATTGGCCCGTTCGCCGGTCGCGAGGCCTCAGTCGAGCCGATCATCCGGCAAGTTAGAGCGGCACACGCGCTGTCTTCATCTCAAACCTAGAACCCAAACTCTACGTTCACATTCAAAGCTGTCATGTCGATCACCGTGTTACTTGGCGCTCAGTGGGGCGACGAAGGGAAAGGCCGTATTACCGATGCGCTGGCCGCCCAAGCTGATGTCGTTGCGCGCTTTAACGGCGGCGACAACGCCGGACACTCTATCACCGTCGGCGCGCGCGTGGTGCGCCTGCACCAAGTTCCATCCGGTATTTTCCGCGCCGGTTGTCTGAATGTCATCGGGAACGGCGTTGTGCTCAATCCTCGCAATTTGTTGAAGGAAATCGCGGAGATCGAGGCTGCCGGCGCGCAGGTCACGCCGGAGTGTTTGCGCATCAGCCAGAGTGCGCATGTGATCTTGCCGGGCCATATTGCACTGGACGCTGCCCGCGAGACCAGCGGCGACAGCAAGATCGGCACAACTCAGCGCGGCATCGGGTATGCCTACATGGACAAGGCATCGCGCAGCGGCATTCGCGCCGGCGCGATGGCCGATCCGCAGCGTTTCGCCGATAGAGTACACCAGCACATTGTCGCGGTGAACACAATCCTAGAGCGGGATTACAACAAGCCGGCGCTCGACGCCGACGCGCTGGCGGCGGAGTATGCAGCCGCGGCCCATCGGCTCGCCCCGTTCTTGGCCAACACAACCTTAGTCCTACATCGCGCGTTGGAGCAGGGTAAGCACGTGCTGGCCGAGGGCGCCCAAGGCGTCTTGCTGGATATCGATCACGGCACATACCCATTTGTCACCTCCTCCAACGCGACCATAGGCGGCGTGTGTACCGGCCTGGGCGTGCCGCCGCGCGCCATTCAGCGTGTCATTGGCGTGGCCAAAGCCTTCAGCACACGAGTAGGTGGCGGACCGTTTGTAACGGAGCTGCATGGTGATCTGGCCATGCGCTTGCGCGGCACAGGCGCGAATCCGTGGGATGAATACGGTTCAACGACCGGTCGCCCCAGACGGGTCGGCTGGTTGGATGCGCTGGCGCTTCGCTACATGGTGCGCCTGAACGGCATGGATGAACTCGCGCTGACCAAGCTCGACATCCTGAGCGGCTTAGACACCCTGCGCATTGCCGTGGCGTACACGTGCCAAGGCATACGGATCGACGATCTGCCGCAGGATAGCGATGTGCTGGCCGAGTGCCGGCCGGTGTACGAAGACTTGCCCGGCTGGAGCGAAGATGTGCGCTCCGCGCGCGCCTTCGCCGACTTGCCCCGCAACGCCCAGGCGTACATCGCGCGCATCGAAGAGCTGGTGGGCGCGCCGGTGTCGATTGTCAGCGTTGGACCGGAACGTGATCAGATGATTGTGCGCTGAGCGCGCGCTGTGGAGTCACAATCGCGCCTCATCCTACGTCAACCCCTCACGCCGATTGGGGATATAATAGCCTCTAGAACATTAGTTCTAGAGCGTATCGAAATCGATTTGATTGAACTCACAGCGGAGGAACCCGATGGCTGCAACCGACGGCAAGAAAAAGGCGCTTGAAATTGCGATGGCGTCCATCGTCAAAGCGCATGGCGATGGCGCAGTGATGCGTTTGGGTGAGGCAACCCATATGCAGGTCGATGTCATTCCGACCGGCAGTCTGGCACTCGACATTGCGCTTGGGGTGGGCGGCATTCCGCGCGGGCGCATCACCGAGATTTATGGCCCGGAGTCGTCGGGCAAAACAACCATCTGCCAACATGTGGTTGCCGAGGCGCAAAAGCGCGGCGGTGTGGCAGCCTTCATCGACATGGAGCACGCTCTTGATCCATCCTATGCCGCTAAGTGTGGTGTCAATGTGGATGAGCTGATCGTGTCTCAGCCCGATACCGGCGAGCAAGCTTTCGACATTGCCGAGCAGCTCATCCGCTCCAGTGCGGTGGATGTGGTGGTGATCGATTCAGTGGCAGCGCTTGTGCCAAAAGCTGAAATCGAAGGCGAGATCACCGACCAGCAACCCGGCGTGCAAGCGCGCTTGATGAGCCGCGCCTGCCGGCGCTTGTCCGGCATCATCAAGCAAACCAACACGGCGGTCATTTTCACCAATCAGTTGAGGCAAAAGATCGGCGTCATGTTCGGCAATCCTGAAACGACTACCGGCGGCATGGCGCTTAAGTTCTATGCTTCGGTGCGATTGGATGTGCGCCGCATCCAGGCCATCAAGGGCGGCGGCGAAGTCACCGGCAGCCGCACGCGCGTGCGCGTGACCAAAAACAAGGTTGCTCCGCCCTTCCGTGAGGCCGAGTTCGATATCATGTACAACGAGGGGATCAGCAAGCTCGGCGACATGCTCGACGTGGCCATTGCGATGAATATCCTTGAAAAGCGCGGCACGTTTATCCTGTATGAAGGCACGCGTATCGGCCAGGGCCGTGAGAATGCCAAGGCCTATCTCAAGGAACATCCCGAAGTGGTCGAGCGCATCGAACAAGCGGTGCGCAGCAACATTGCTGCCGGCACCGCCGCCAAGATTGCCCCCCTGACAAAGCCCGAAGCGGGGGAAGACGAGGGTGAAGAGCCTGAGCTGGACGTGTAGTCGCCCCGCCTACTCGCGCTGCGGGCGCGCTCGAGAACGGCCTGTAATCCTGAAGCACCTCACAGCCCGTCCGTGTACGGGCTGTGTTCATTTCATGTTCCGCTTCGCAGACGGCTCTCGCGTGCAAAATGGCCGGTTTTGGGTGCGCCTAAAG
>JANWVJ010000193.1 GCA_025056895.1 Thermoflexales bacterium | reverse complement strand
CTCCAGCTTGCGACCCTGGAGTTTTTGGCCCATTGTGGCTTCGAGGTCAAACAATCTGTCACGCGCAGCTATGTGGGTTCGATCGGGGCCTTGCCCAGCGTGACGGTGCTGTTTCAGCGCCCGCGCGACATCATGGTGAGCGTGGCAAACGGCGGTGTTGACTTCGGCATTACCGGCTACGACGTGATCGCTGAGGCCAATGCGGGCGACAAAACGTGCGTCATTCATGACGCGCTGGGATTCGGTAAGTGTCGCTTGGTCGTCGCCGTGCCTGAGACTTGGACGGATGTGATCGGTGTAGCCGATTTGGCGCGTAAGGCAGCCGGCATGTCCCAGCCGCTGCGTGTGGTGACCAAATACCCCCACCTCACCGCTGACTTTCTGCGCCGGCACGCCGTGCATCCGTTCACCTTGATTGACGCCGAAGGATCGTTGGAAGTGGTGCCGGAGATCGGTTACGCCGATATCATCGTGGATGTGGTGGAGACCGGCGCAACGTTGCAACAGAATCGCTTGCGCGCGCTCAGCGATGGGGTCATGCTCTTTTCACAGGCTGCTCTGGTTGCCAATCGCGCCGCGTTACAGCGTTCGGAGGTCATGCACGTTGCCGTTGCCTTGCTGGAATACTTCGAAGCGCATCTGCGCGCCGAAGGACAAGTGATGGTGTTTGCTAACATGCGCGGTGTGTCGGCGGAAGAGGTGGCGCACAAGCTGCACACGCAAACTACGCTGGGCGGTCTACAAGGGCCGACTGTCGCGCCGGTATTTCCGCCACCGGCTCATCTTCGCAGTGGCGTTGCCGCCGGCAGTGAAAACTGGTATGCCGTCAATCTGGTGGTGCGCCGCAGTGAGCTGACCGAGGCCATTCAGCAATTGCGCAGTGTAGGCGGCAGCGGCGTCGTGGTCACGCCGGTCACTTACATTTTTGAAGAACAACCAGAGCGCGTGCGGGCGCTCAAAACCATCGCCGGCGTTCAGTCCGACTAGCACTGCTCCGGCGCATTCTGCGCGCTTGCTCTGCGCTACCCATGCTCAGATGGATATCGAGTCTTTGATCTCTCCACACCTGCGGGCGATGCAGCCCTATACGCCAATAGCGCCGTTTGAGGTCTTGGCGCGACGGTTAGGCCGCGACCCATCGCAGATTGTCAAGTTGGACGCCAACGAAAATCTGTACGGGCCTTCGCCGCGCGCTCTACAAGCCATTGCACAGTGTGGCGCTTTCCACATCTATCCCGACCCTGATCAAACGGCGCTGCGCGAAGCGATCAGCGCCTACATCAACGTGCCGGCTGCACAAGTTCTGTGTGGGGCCGGCGCCGATGAAGTGATCGACTTGCTAACCCGCGCGTTTGTTCAGCCCGGCGATGTCGTCATCGATCTACCGCCGACATTTGGCATGTATCGCTTTGAGAGCGATGTCGTCAACGCACGTTACATTGCTGTTCCGCGCCGGCCCGACTTTTCCGTAGATGTGGATGCCGTGTGCGCAGCGGTCATGGACATGCAATCTGCCGGCCAAACGCCCAAACTGTTATTCCTGTCCAACCCGAACAACCCGGATGGTTCGTTGATCGATGAGGATGACCTGCGCCGATTGCTGGAGTTGCCACTGGTGGTGGTTCTGGACGAAGCGTATATCGATTTCAGCGGCCGGCCCAGTTGCGCCGCCTGGGTGTGCGAGTGGGACAATCTGGTTGTGTTGCGCACGTTCAGCAAACTGGCCGGTTTAGCCGGCCTGCGCGTCGGCTATGGCGTGTTCCCCCTTCAGATCATTCGGCATCTGTGGAAAATCAAACAGCCGTACACGCCGAACGTTGCAGCGAGTGTGGCTGCGATCGCAGCGCTTTCCGACCCGGACTACTTGCGCGACACAGTTCAGCGCATCGTAGCCGAACGCGAGCGGCTGAAGGGGGCGCTCAAGGAGGTCGGTTGGCTGCACGTTTATCCCAGCCACACAAACTTTGTGTTATGCCGTGTGGATCGAACACGCGCGCCGGATACGCTATTGAGATCGTCTGAGCCAATTGGCAAAGTGCTCAAGCAAGCCCTGCAAGATCGCGGCGTTTTGGTGCGCTATTTCGACAAGGACGGCTTGCGTGATTGCGTGCGCGTCAGCGTCGGCAAGCCAGAACATACAGAGGCGTTGCTCAATGCTCTGCGCGACATCGCCGCTTGAACGGCCTGACTGACCGCGCAAGATTTTTATAAGTGAACAAGGTGACAACGTGAATGCGCGAGTAGCAGAGATTCATCGTGTGACCAAAGAAACCGATGTTTTGGTGCGTCTCAACCTGGATGGCATCGGCCAGGCCGAGATCGACACCGGTGTTGGCTTCTACAACCACATGCTGCATCATCTGGCCTATCACGGTTTATTCGACCTGCTGGTGCAGGCGCGCGGCGATTTACACATCGACGAGCATCATACTGTAGAGGACGTTGCCATTGCCTTGGGTCAGGCGTTTGATTGCGCGCTGGGCCAGCGCTCCGGCATTGTGCGTATGGCCGATGCCTGGGTCACCATGGATGAGGCGCTGGCGCACGTCATCGTTGATCTGAGCGGCCGGCCATATGCCGTCTTCAGCGGCCAGTTTGACGCGCCGGTGATCGGCGGTCTGCGAGCGTCCTTGATCCCTCATGTGCTGGAATCGCTGGCCGTGCATGGCCGGCTGAATCTGCACACGCGCATCCTGTATGGGCGTGACGACCATCACAAAGCCGAGGCGGTGTTTAAGGCGCTGGGACGCGCGCTCGATGCCGCTGTGCGCATCGACCCGCGCCGCAGCGGCGCTCCTTCAACCAAAGGGGTGTTGTAGTTTGCCTCCCGCACAGTATGCGTGAAAGTCCTGTCGTCGTCTGTCGTTGATTTATCCTATAGCCTCGATTCAAAACATGATCGCAGTAGTGGATTACGGCGCGGGCAATCTGCGCAATGTGTGTAAGGCGCTAGAGCATGTCGGCGCGCGCATCGAGCTTACGGATGAGCCGGCAGCCTTGCAGCGCGCCGACAAGATCGTGTTGCCAGGGGTCGGTGCATTTGCCGACTGTTTGCAGGGGTTACAGTCGCGCGGCTTGTTCGAGCCGCTGCGCGAGTTGGCGCTGGCCGGCAAACCGTTGTTGGGCATTTGTGTGGGGATGCAATTGCTGATGACCGTCGGCGAGGAAATGGGGGAGTGGCCGGGCCTCGACTTGATCCCCGGTCGTGTGGTGCGCTTTCAATTCGAGGGCCGGCTGGCCGATGAACATCCTTTGAAGGTGCCGCATATCGGTTGGAATCAGATCACGCCTGTGCGACTGCACCCCTTATTGGCCGGCGTTCAGGCCGGTAGTTACGCCTACTTCGTCCATTCCTACCACCCGGTGCCAAGCGATCCGGCCCATGTTGTTGCCGTCACTGAGTACGGCTATCCATTTCCCTCTGTCATTGCGCGCGACACGGTGTGGGGCATACAATTTCATCCGGAGAAAAGTCAAGACACCGGACTGGCCATGTTGAGAAACTTCGTTCGATTCTAGGTTCGGGCGTGCCAATTC
Source organism: Thermoflexales bacterium (assembly GCA_025056895.1). Classification (GTDB taxonomy): domain Bacteria; phylum Chloroflexota; class Anaerolineae; order J036; family Brachytrichaceae; genus Roseilinea. The sequence continues at coordinate 1,693 of JANWVJ010000193.1, read as the reverse complement.
GGTCGAACGCCTGAGCCTGAAATCCGACATCTGAACCGAAATCCCATGTTCACGATTTACCCTGCTATCGACTTACGCAGCGGCATGGTGGTGCGTTTGCGGCAAGGAGACCCTAATCGGCAAACGACCTATTCGGAAGACCCTGTGGCGATTGCCAAACGTTGGGTGAGCGAAGGGGCGAGTTGGCTGCACGTCATCAATCTCGACGGAGCGTTTGGCGACATGGCCGGCGCGCGCTCCAATCGCCGCGTCCTGACCACAATTGCCACAACCTTAAAAGTCAACATTCAGTTCGGCGGCGGCTTGCGCACGTTGGAAGATGTTAAAGCGGCCTTCGATGCCGGCGCTAATCGAATCGTGCTGGGTACGGTGGCTATCGAAGAGCCGCGCCTGGTGGCCGAGACCCTGGCTTTATACGGCGCAGAACGGGTGGTGGTCGGCCTCGATTCGCGCGATGGCATGATTGTTACGCGCGGCTGGAAGACCGAAACGCCCATCAGCGCCGCTGAGTTGGGCCAGCGCATGAAAGAGATGGGCGTGTTGTACGCCTTGTACACCGAAGTTGGCCGCGACGGCATGATGACCGGGCCGGCTGCAGAGTTAACCGCCGCTTTGGCCCAACTGACCGGCTTGAACGTCATCGCCTCAGGCGGCGTGCGATCCCTCGACGACATTCGTGAGTTGATGGCTTATGCCCCACGCGGTGTGGCCGGCGTCGTGATCGGACGGGCTTTGTATGAAGGCGCGCTCTCTCTCAAGGAGGCTGTTGCCCTCACACGCCCGACCGCTTAACCCGTTGTCTCCTGTTTCACTATGCTCGCTAAACGGATCATCCCCTGCTTCGACGTAGCGAACGGTCGTGTCGTCAAAGGCGTCAACTTTGTCAATTTACGTGATGCCGGCGACCCCGTTGAACAAGCGCGCGTGTACAACGATGAGCGCGCCGATGAATTAGTCTTTCTCGACATCATGGCCTCGCACGAAAATCGAGGCACCACCATTGAGATGGCCCGTCGGGTGGCCGATGAGGTGTTTATCCCCTTCACCATCGGCGGCGGTGTGCGCGCGCCGGAGGACTTTCGTGAGCTGTTGTTGGCCGGCGCAGACAAGGTCAGCATTAACAGTGCTGCAGTGCGCAACCCTAATCTGATTAGCGAAGCTGCCTGGCGCTTTGGCGCGCAGTGCGTGGTCGTGGCCATCGATGCACGGCGTATCACTGCCTCCGAAAGGCTCGACGGTTTGGAAGTGGCCCCATCTGCCAACGCCAAGATTCGCGCTGGTGACTCTAAGTGGCGCGTCTATCTCAACGGTGGACGTGTGCCGACCGATCTGGACGCTGTAGCCTGGGCGGTTGAGGCTGAGCGATTGGGCGCCGGCGAGATTCTGCTGACCAGCATGGACACCGACGGCACACAAGAGGGCTATGACTTGCCTTTGCTGCGCGCCATCAGCAACGCCGTCAGCATTCCGGTGATCGCTTCTGGCGGCGCGGGCAAATTAGAACACTTCTACGACGCCATTCATGCCGGCGCCAGCGCCGTGCTGGCGGCTTCTGTGTTCCACTACAAAACCTTTCGCATCGGTGAGGTTAAGCAGTATCTCGCCGGGCGCGGTGTTCCGGTGAGGATGTAAATGGCGCTGCAATTCGATGAACGCGGCTTGATTCCCGCCATTGTCCAGGACGCCCTGACCG
>JANWVJ010000192.1 GCA_025056895.1 Thermoflexales bacterium | reverse complement strand
AGGCGCAGCACGTGCGCATCGCCGGACATGGGGCGATGGTACCGAATCTCGATGCCAGCAGCGGCGCTGAGCGCCTGCATACGGGCCGGCGCATCCGCAGCGGACAGGCTGACTTCAGCGCTCTCCTTGTACTTGATGATGATCTGGTTGGTCGGAATGCTCTCGATAGAAGAGCGTGGCACGCGGGGGCTGCTCTCACCGGCATGCACTGGGACAGAGATCAGCGTTGATGCCATCAACGTTGATGCCATCAGCGCCGTTGCCACACAGCCTGCGCCCGTTTTGTTGCGGGAGAGGTTCATGGCATTGCCTCCTGGATAGAAAATTGAGGAATCGGTTAGGGCTATGCTTAAAGACGTCTGGCTTAGCGGTCAATCCGGGGCGGCTCAAGAAGAGTATAGCACCAATTCATTAAGAACGGCTTGGATTAGAAGCGCTGATTAGAGGGCGCTTGCTGCTCTGTCGTAGTCATGGTGTCCGAATGAACGCGGCATAATCTGGCTGAACTTATTGAAGGCAGGTATGGTGCTTCTAAAATCGAATTTGAGTAGGTATGATTAAACCCGAGCACATCGTGGCCATCGATGTCGCGCCGGCGGAATTGGATGTAGCGCAAACCCGCCGGCTGGCGATGCATACGGCCAACACGTGGCAAGCCGATCGGTCACTGGAAGAGCGGCTGCGCGATACTATGGTGGGCAAAGCAGCCGAGCTGGCCTGGCAGCAGTATCTGACACGCCAGGCGATTGCATATCGTATCTGGGATGACATTCGGCAAGATGGCGGTGTGCATCATGCGCCGGTCGATGGGTTCATTGCCCGCGCCGATGAGGCTGAGTTCCTGGCCGGCGACATGTTCGCCCGCATTGCGCGGGAATGGCAAGAGGGTGCACAGTTCCGCCGTGGCTTTCTTGCCGCCTGCGAGCGGCGCGGCATCTTCGGTTTCGAGGTCAAGTCCACGCGTATCGCGCCGCGCCATGTGATCGATGGGCAGATCAACTATGCTGCCATTCTGGACGATGATTTTTTGGTCTATCCACTGCTGCGCGCCGGCCTGCTGGATGAAGTCACCCGCCAAGAGTTGAACAATCGGGCGCAGCGCGCGGCAGCCGCCGAACGCACGCCATACATTTTGGTTCGTGCATATATAGACATGCACTGCTCGACTTACCGAGTTTATTTGATCGGTTACATCACACGAACGCAGTTCTTTCAATCCGATCAACTGCGTGTGACGGCCATGCCCCAACCGAATAAGAGCGAGCGTGCGATCTACTACGCCGTGCCGTTGCGACTGGGCCAGCCGTTATCTGCTTTGCGCCAGGCGCTGGGAGTGTGAACATGACAGACGATGCCCCTTTTGTTGCCGCAGACGGGTCATCCGGTGAGCCGGTCTGGATTTCGGCGCCCCAGGGCCGGTCGATGTTGAACTGGACCGGCAAGCGCGCATTGCGCTCCGTTCACCTCGCGCCGTTTCAGTTGGTGGAAATTCACGATCGGGATGCTTCAGATGTGCTGGAGAGGCCGCCTGCTGCGCCAGCCTGCCTTCAGCAGGCCGCGCGCCAGATGAATTTGCTCTTTCATGCCGACAACAAAGACATGTTAGCTTGTCTGCTGGCGAATGGCTTTCGTGGGCAGATTAAGCTGATCTACATCGATCCTCCTTTCGATAGCGCCGCCGATTATGTGCGCAAGGTCAATTTGCGTGGAGCGACAAGCGAGCCGGCGCCGCGCAGGAGTAATCCCTCGCTGGGCAAGCAAGTGCAGTACACCGACGTGTGGGCGCGCGATCACTATCTCCAGTTCATGTACGAACGCCTGCTGATGCTGCGCGAATTGTTGGCCGAAGATGGTGTGTTGTGGGTTCACTGTGATCATCGGCGCGTTCACGATCTACATCTTGTGCTCGAAGAGGTCTTTGGGACGGACAACTATCTGAACACGATCTCTTGGCGCAGTCAAGTGGCGCGCGGCGCAAAGGTGAACGCGTTTTACTTTCCGTACAGCACGCACTATCTTGAAATCTTTGCTCGTAACAAGCAAGCGCCGCCGACTTGGAATCCGATCAAGAAAGAGGTCGTGCTGACGGAAGCTGAGGCCGCTGCAGCCTATATGCGCGATGAGCGTGGATTCTTTCGCACATCCGATCCGGGTTCATACAGCTTTGAGCGTTTAAAGGCTCTGCATGCCGAGGGCCGCTTGTATGCGCCGTATGGCGGAGAGGTCGTGGTGGATGAAGCGACGCGCTGCGTGTTTGCCTCAAACGGGGGGAATATCGGCGTTAAGTATTACTTGAAGCCGGCCAAAGGGGGCTATGTTGTCGAGCGGGCGGTAGACAATCTCTGGGACGATATCCCCGGCCTCGGCACAACACCGGGAGAGGATTCAGGGTATCCCACCCAGAAGACGGAGGCGCTCTTGCGGCGTGTTATCACCGTGTCCACCAATCCAGGCGACTGGGTGCTTGATTGTTTTGCCGGCAGTGGTACGACGCTGGCTGTGGCGCAACAAATGGGTCGGCGTTGGATTGGCGGTGACGTCAATCGCGGCGCCATTCAAACGATCGTGCGCCGCTTGCGAGCATGGCATCAATCGCCTGGCTTGGACAGCGCTTCTAAAGGCGTTCGGTCTGCGTTTGCTATCTATTGCATCGGAGGGGCGAGTAGCGACTGGCCGGCGCCACGTACAGAGACGCGCAAGCGGATTTATGAATATCTTAGTATTCGACGTGTGTCTGCCGATCCGTTCTTTGATGGTATGCGAGGCCGGCAATGGGTCAAAATTGCGCCGCTCACTCATCCTCTTAGCGTAGCGGACCTGGAAGCTGTGCATCACGAACTGGCGGCTCGATCAGGCCAAGCGCGCGATGTCTTGATTGTGTGTTGGGGCAAGCAGCCGGAAGTGGATGGGTGGTTACAAAGTCATCGGCGTGTGGCCGAAAACAGCGCGCTCGGCGCTATCCAGGTGATCGACTTGCGCTCTGACCGAAGCGCTCGCGATTGGTTCACTCATCAGCCGGCTCAAGCCCGTGTCAGAGCACTGCTCGACCGCGGTGCAATAGCCCCTGTTGTGCGCGTCACGGTGGAAGATTTCACCTCGCCGGCTGTCGTTCAGCGACTAAATGGAACCGACTCAGCCGCCGTGCCTCGGCTTGCAGATTGGCGCGCTGTGGTTGATAGCATCATGATCGACCCGTCCTATGATGGAGTGGTCTTTCGGCCTGCATTAGTGGACGCGCCGCGCAAGCGATCAGAACTGGTACGGGGATGCTATGAATGGCCGGCGCCCTCTGAGCCGGCCATCATTGCAGTTCGATTAACTGATGTGCTGGGCGAGGAGACACTGGTCATCCTAGAAATCGCGTCACGAGAGGCGCAGGATGACCAGCCTTCTGTTAAATCAACATATAACCGTCGCCGCGAATGTTGACAATTCGATGGGACAGGTCGGGATGGCGTTCCAATTTGCTGCGCAATCGAACCAGATGCGGGCGCAATTGCTTGGCGCCTTCTCGGCGGTCAGTGTTCGTTTTCATTAACCCCCCTTCCACCAATTCATCGATCGAGACCACCTGGTTGCGACGTGAATACAACAGGTTGAAAATACGCCCTTCGATCGGGCTGAGTCGCACATAGTTCTGACCAAGCTGAATGAGATGGGTTGAGGGGTCCCAGCGCAAGCGATTAATTGCAGGTTGTGCTGGGGCTGCGCTGTCACGATGCTGCAAGCGGATACTCTTGGCCGGTGGGTGTGAGATTGCCGGCAAAACGGCGATTCGTTCAGCCATCAAGCGGGCGCTTAGTTCCCGCTGGGAGTCTGAATCTGTTGACAGTAGATAGTCCCGCACCCCAAATTGCAATGCTTTAATGGCTGTGTGTATATCGCTGCCCTCTTTGTCATACAGCAGGGTGAGCGGAAGTGTTCCTTGGCGCTCCTTGAGGAGAGAGAGCAACGCGATTGCGCCTGCTTGGACTTCCGCCACCAGCAGATCAAGTGCTCTCATTTCTCCAATTGCGGTTAAAACATCGGGAACGGAGTTGAACACACTCACGCTGCACCCTGCATTGTTAAGCCCTTTTAGTATGGCGGGATCGGGCTGATCGCCGCTGAAGAGGTAGATTACGTGCTTGCTCATATCGGTTTACTGCCTCGAATTAACAAATTTGTAATTTGTCCTAATTATATGCACTTACCAAGCTGAACTGATGCTGGTATGTGAGATACATCTTTGAAGGATCGTGTTCTCAAATCTGCTATCCTGCAAGCAAGTTGCGGCCTGCGGTTGGCTTTTGTCTGGGTGGCCCCTTTGGACGGTGAGTACAATTCTGTACCGATTTGGAGTGTTACGATTCGGTCATATGATGGGTGATTCCCCAGGCAGTGGGGATGCGGCATGAACGGGCACATAAAACGCCGAGCGTCGCGCCGTATAAGTCGCCTCGAAATACAGCAGGTTCACACAAGTTCATAACTCAAGAAAAAGAGGTGTTTGATGATAGAGCACATGACAGAACTCAAGCGTCGTCTGACCGAGGTCGATGACCTGTATGCCGCTGGTGCGCTTCTGAGCTGGGATCAGGCAACCTATATGCCGCCGGGCGGCGCAGCTGCTCGCAGTCGGCAATCCGCAACGCTCGGACGGTTGGCACACGAAAAGGCGACCGATCCCGTCATCGGTCGCTTGCTGGATCAATTGCAGCCATATGCGGATAGCTTGCCGTATGATTCTGACGATGCCAGTTTGATTCGGGTGGCCCGCCGCCGATACGAACGTGCCACCAAAGTGCCGGCAGAGTTTATGGGTCACTTTCTCGCCCACTCGGCTGCTTCTTACGACGCCTGGACGCGCGCCCGGCCGGCGAACGACTTTGCCTCGGTGCAGCCTTACCTTGAGAAGACGCTTGATTTCAGCCGTCAACTGGCCGAATTCTTCCCCGGCTATGAGCACATCGCCGACCCTTTGATCGACTTCAGTGACTACGGCATGAAAGCCTCGTCGGTGCGCGCCGTGTTCAGTGCTTTGCGCCAAGAACTCGTGCCGCTGGTCGAAGCCATCACGGCGCACCCGCCGGCCGATGATTCCTGTCTTCACGGCCATTACCCGGAGGACAAGCAACTGGCGTTCGGGTTGAACGTGGTACAGCGTTTCGGCTACGATTTGCAGCGCGGCCGGCAGGATAAAACCCATCATCCGTTCATGACGAAGTTCTCGCTGGGAGATGTACGCATCACCACGCGCGTGAAAGAGAATGATCTGGGCGAGGCTTTGTTTAGTACGA
>JANWVJ010000191.1 GCA_025056895.1 Thermoflexales bacterium | reverse complement strand
GAATGAGCAACGAGTCGAATGGCTTGACCACTCAGTGACTCAATTACAATGGTCTTATGTTGGCGCGTGGCACGATCTTGCGCAATCGCTATCGTATCGTTCAGCCAATCGGGCAAGGCGGCATGGGCGCTGTTTACTTGGCCGAAGATTTGCGATTGGAAGGCCGCAAATGCGCTATCAAGGCTGTGCGCATCGACCCTCACATTGGGGCTGAGATAGTCGGTGAGCTACAACACCAGTTCTCGCGCGAGGCGAGCATCCTCGCCCGTCTGGATCATCCCAACCTACCCAAAGTGTCTGACTATTTCACCGAAGACGAACTGGATTACCTGGTGATGGATTACGTGTCAGGCAAGAACCTCAAAGAGATCGTCGATGAGGCGCGGCGGGCCGGCCGTTTTCTGACTGAGGTGGAAGTGCTGAGCTGGGCACGCCAGCTTTGTGACGCGCTGGAGTATATGCATACCCAAGAGCCGCCGGTGCTCCACCGCGACATCAAACCCAGCAATATAAAGCTGGCGCCCAGCGGCCTGATCAAGTTAGTCGATTTTGGGCTGGTTAAACTCATGGCCAAGGACGATTCACGCACAGTGACGGTGTTGCAAGGGCGCGGCACAGCGGCCTATACGCCTCTGGAACAGTATGGGGAAGACGACACGCACACGGACGTGCGATCGGACATCTACTCGCTGGGGGCCACGCTCTATCATCTGTTCACCAATCAACCGCCGGCTGAAGCCAAACAGCGTTTTCTCAGGCCGGAGTCGCTCGTTCCGTTGCGCGCCCTGAACCCGGCTGTGTCAGAGAACGTCGAGCGGGCAGTGATGGCAGCAATCGCCATGCATCCAGATGATCGGCCCTCCAGCGTAGCCGAACTACGGGACATGTTCTTCAGCACAAAATCCACGGAGGGGATGTCCGATCGGCCGGCGCGCAGCACTCTGATTACACGCAGCGAGACGATTGGTGATGCCGTGCGCAACAATGTGGTGTGGCTGATTCTGGCGTTGGTGGTCACTGTGGCAGCTATGATCATGACGTTCCTGCGCGGTTGACAGTGTGCTGAGCGCTTCACATCATGTCTGCTTTGAGTAGGCCGGGTGCCAGCCCAACCCTGGCCGAGTGGGTTGGATATACTTGCCTTCATGATTCAAAGCGAGGAACTCATCCAAACCCTCACGAATGCTGTCGGCCTCAGCGGATACGAATCCTCGATTCATGAATTAATCAAGTCCATCTTTCAGCCCCTAGCAGATGAAGTGCGCGTCAGCAAAGTGGGCAGTGTCATGGCTTGGAAACGCGGCGTGCCGGCAGAAGGGCAGCCACCCAAACGGTTAATGCTGGCCGCACACATAGACGAAATCGGCTTGATCGTGAGCGGCATCGAGAAGGGCTTTCTGCGCATCGCACGAGTGGGCGGAACGGATGCACGGCAGTTGCTTGGGCAGCGGGTCTTGGTGCATCCACAAGGTGACGGCAAAAACAAACCGGCTCCAATTCCCGGCGTGATTGGCTCGCGTCCACCGCATGTGCTGTCGCCTGCCGAGCGCGAGAAAGTGGTTGGCTTCGACGATCTGTTTGTCGATGTTGGCTTGCCGGCTCGACAAGTGGAACGCCTGATTCAAGTTGGCGACCTGATCTCGTTTGACATCCAGACCATCAAATTGAAGGGCGATCGGGTAAGCGGCAAAGCAATGGACAACCGGGTTGCAGTCGCCGCCGAAGTGATTTGCCTGGAAACGTTGCGCCAGCTCAAACACACCTGGGATGTGGTTGCCGTCGCTACTGTCGGCGAAGAGACATCTTTCTTAGGCGCTAAGACGGCTGCTTACGAGCTGCGCCCCGATGCCGCCGTTGCAATTGACGTGACGTTTGCGGCACAACACGACTACAGCACGCACGTCGAGCTGGGCAAAGGGCCGGTCATCACCGTCGGGCCGAATTACCACCCTAAACTGACTCAACGCTTAATCGACACGTGCAAACGCTTGGAAATGGATTATCAAGTCGAGCCAGACCTCGGCGGCGGAACCGACGCTTGGCCGATTCAGGTCAGCCATGACGGTGTGCCGGTCGCCTTGATCGGCGTGCCGTTGCGTTACATGCACTCGCCGGTCGAAACAGTGAATGTGAAAGACGTTGAACGGATCGGCCGGCTGATGGCCCATTTCGCTGCCGGCCTGGATGACAACGTTTTTGGATGATCCGGTAGTGGACGATCAAGCAGTTCAGTGCGGGCACATCAATATCAGGCCATCGAGCTATCTATCCGACCCAATCCTATGAGCGCCATGATTCTGGAAAAGTTGTCTAGTGCCGTCGGCGTCTCAGGCAATGAAGACGCCGTCCGCGAGGTCATTCTGAAACTGATCAAGGGTCACGTCGATGACGTAACCCTCGATTCAATGGGGAACGTAATCACTTACAAGGCAGCCCACACAACACGAGGTCAGTCCTCCACACAAGCCGGCCTGCGCATCATGTTGGCCGCGCACATGGACGAAGTCGGCCTGATGGTGACCGGCTACACCAGCGACGGCGGAATCAAGTTCCGCTATATAGGCGGCATGGATGATCGGCTGATGCCCGGGCTGCGCGTGCAGATCGGCAAGGATCGCACGCCTGGTGTGATCGGCTTGAAAGCCATTCACAACACCAAACACAATGAACGGGAGAAGGCCGTGCCGGTGGAGTCGTTGGTGATCGATGTCGGCGCAAGCAGCAAAAGCGAAGCCGAAACGTTAGCGCCGCTGGGTACGTATGGTACGTTTCTGGCTGAATACCGCCGGCTGGGCAACCTGCTTAGCGGCAAAGCGTTTGATGATCGGGTGGGCTGCGCCGTGTTGGTGGAACTGCTGCAACAGAAAGCGTACCCTGTTGATGTGTTCGGCGTGTTCACGGTGCAAGAGGAAGTAGGACTGCGCGGAGCCGGCATCGCCGCCTATCGCGTGAATCCCACCCACGCCTTTGTGCTGGAGGGCACCATTGCCGATGACCTGCCCAAGAAGAAAGACGAAAGCCCGACAACCCAACTGGGCAAAGGGCCGGCGCTGAGCGTGCTCGATCGCAGCGTCATCGCCGACCGCCGGCTGGTAGATCATCTGATCGCAACGGCCGACAAGCACGACATTCCATATCAGTTCAAACAACCGGGCATTGGCGGCACAGATGCCGGCGCGATCCATCTGGTGCGCGAAGGCGTCCCCACTGCACCGATCTCCGTGCCATGCCGCTACATCCATGGCCCGGTAGCCGTTTTGGATCCGCGCGACTATCGCAACACGGTGCGGCTGACGGAGCTGGCCTTGCGCGAGCTGCATCAAATGGAAGCGCTTGAGAGTGCAAGCGGATAAGATGACGCGTCCATCCGTTATCGCCGGCGCTGCATATCGGTTGTTCAACGCCCCATCTTCAACACACCATGTCCCTGATTGACACCTATTTCAACGAAATCCTATCTCGCATCGCCGAGATGTGTACGACGCGGCGGCAACAGATCGAGCAGGCTGCCGAGGTCTGCGCACGTTGCTTGATGAACAAAGGCGTAGTACACATTCATGACACAGGCCATCTAGTATCGGCAGAACTCATCAAACGCGCCGGAGGATTGGTGGCCTTCAGCCGGCTGAATCTGGGCTTGCAGATCGATAATCCCAACCCGTACCGCGAGTCCCGGCCGAACCCCAACGGGCCGCAACTCGGCTTCATTCCGTACGCCCTGCGGGCCGGCAACGTGCGGACAGGCGATGTACTCATCATCGGCTCGGTGAGCGGGCGCACGGCGCTACAGGTTGAGCTGGCCCTGCAAGCGCGCGCCCTGAGCGTAACCACTATTGCTTTGACGGCCATCGCCCACTCATCTCAACTTACATCTGAACATCCTTCCGGAAAGCGCCTGTACGAAGTGACCGACCTGGTTCTAGATCATCCAACCGACTACGGCGACGCGATGATCGACGTGCCCGGCGTTGAACACAAGGTGTTGCCGGCTTCCGGCGTTTTGGCTGCCGTGATGTTGTGGGCGGTCACAGCCGGCATCATCGAGCGCATGACAGCCGCCGGTATGCCACCGACGGTGTATCGCAGCATCAATTTGCCGGGCGGGCCAGAATCGGTCAAGGCTGTGGAGCGCCAATACGCTGAAAGAGGCTACTGACCACGACATCATACTGGCACAGATCAACAGAAACCCACTCTGCACATTCGACAGCAAATAACGCCATGAACCATTCAACGCAACGCTATGTGCTGGGGTTGGACGGGGGCGGCAGCAAGACAGAGTGCGTGTTGGTGCGCGAGGATGGATTGATCTGTGGGCGCGGTCGCGGTGGCGGGGTCAACCGGAACTTTGTCAGCGACCTCGAACTGGAGCGTTCGGTCAGTGATGCCCTGAACGGGGCGCTGAAAGGGCAAGCGCATGTACGACGCATCGAATCCATCATCGGCTCGATGAGTTGCGACAGCGCGGCGCTGCAGGCATTTGCCGCACAGTATCAGGTCGATCCCGCACGTATCGAATGGGTTGGCGAAGCCCTGCCGGCGCGCGTGATGAGCGAAGTCGTTTACGGACAAGCGCCGGAGGTAGTGATCGTGGCCGGCACCGGCTCGTTGGCAGCTGGCTGGCTCCCTGACGGCGGGCAACGCACGGTCGGCGGGGCCGGTTCGACCATCGGAGATGAAGGCAGCGCCTACTGGATCGGCTTGCGCGCCCTGCGTCGGCTGGTGCATGCGTTCGATGGGCGTGAGCCGTTCGACTCATTTGCCGAAAGTCTGTGCGAGACTCTGGCCATACCCAATCTCAGCGTGCTGATCAACCGCGTGTACGGCGGCGGGAAACGGCCTATGAGCCGCGATGAGATCGCCGGCATCGCTGTGGCAGTATGCCGGCTGGCTGAGGCAGGTGACCCGTTTGCCCACGCTTTGTTTGAAGAGGCTGCCCATGAGCTGGCCATGCAGATCAACACACTCATTCGGTTGTTGGGGGTGCAGGGCGCGCCCGTGCGTATCTTGCCGTATGGTGGCGTGTTTCGATCTGGCGCGCTGATCTTAGAGCCATTGAAGAGAGCCGTGTGTGAATATGCCCCGCAGGCGCAATTTCTGCCGCCGCTACGCTGCACGGTGATTGGGTCAGCGGCAATGGCGTTGCGCGCCATCGGCGTTGACCCAACCCAACAGGAAACGCGAGATCATTTGGTGAATGGTGCGAGAGAATACGATCTGATTTACTGGACATTGGCAGATTCGCACGAGGCGAATGGGCCACCGGGCTGAGAGCAGACGCGCGGGGTCGAACTCTCAGC
>JANWVJ010000190.1 GCA_025056895.1 Thermoflexales bacterium | reverse complement strand
CGCTCGATGCCGTGCAGAAAAAATGTTTTGTCGATGTAAGCCGTTGTCTTTCAACGCGCAAACAACGAACGAGCCAACATCGACCATGCGCCACGATTCGCCAACCAGGCCGGCCAATACCGGAAGCTGCGCATGAGCAAAGCGCGCGCACGAGGCACATCACCGCGCGCAAACGCTTCAAACGCATACTGCGTCGCCGCTTGTCCCAAGATACGCCCACGCCGGCGACGTAGGCAGCCTAGGGTCGCCGGCAGATTGGCGTACACGCTTTCGAGGAAGTTCATGCCGTCTGGGGTGCGTGGATCGTCTGCCCAGGCAGCGATGCGCCGTTTGATTCGCTCTGCACCGTTGGCGGCCAGTTGTGGGTCAAGACGAATAGCCTCTTCCAAAGCAGCGCACGCGCGCTCAAATGAACAGGTTTGGTAGGCGTGAGCTGCCGCACGCAGATAGGCATGAGCATAAGCCTGATCGCGTAAGGCCGCCCAATCAGCGGGCAGGTCGGGATCGGCAAACACTTTGTCCAGCACGGCAAATGTGGCGCGCGTCATTTGATCGCCCTTGCGGGTCATCTGAGCGCGATGAATACGATACAGCGAGACAGGTCGATCAACCCAACCGAAGCGACAGCCGGCGCGCGCCAAACGCAACCACATATCCCAATCTTCGTAGGAGCGCAGTGTTTCATCGAACACACCAACGCGATCGAGCCAGCCGCGACGCAACAACACACTGCCGACATGCAACGGATTCCACAGCAACAACTGGGCACCCTGCTCCGGCAACGGGGTGGCAAAGGAGCGGCCAAGCGATTGGCCATGTTCATCAATCAGGATAGACTGGCCAGCGACCATCCCCCAGTCAGATCGGGCGCGCAGCGCATCAACCAGCACAGCCAGCTTATCGGGAAAGAAAAGATCATCCGAGTCGAGGAAACTGATCAGCTCACCCACAGCGTTCCGAATGCCGGTATTGCGCGCAGCAGACAAGCCACAATTGTGCTGACGGAGGTAGCGCACCCGTGGATCGGTGAACTCGGCGGCTACCTGGGGTGTGTTATCCGTTGATCCATCATCCACAATAATGGCTTCATAGTCTGGGAACGTTTGAGCCAGCACACTGTGCACCGCCGCGCCCAGAAAAGATGCTTGGTTGTAGGCCGGGATGACAACACTAACCGTAGGCATAACGCTAAGCTGAGCGGCAATCAACGGATCGATTGAAACTCACTGTTCAGCAACTCGCTGGACAACAACCCTACAAGCACCTCAACGACGATTAGTCAGCAAGCAGTTGGCTCAGTAGCAGGAGCCGGACTATGAGAGAGCGCACGATTCCGCGTCGGGACACCAAGTGTTGCTGCCGGCGACCGATCGGCGGGATAGACTCGGAGCGAAGGTTAGCTTAGGGCAGATATCTTGCGACGCGGTCTCCGGAACAGGCCATATTTCAGGATCACAAAGCACGCGCGCACACCATCTTTCCATCCGATCTTCTTGCCTTGCTCGTAGGTGCGACCGTAATAGGAGATGCCGACTTCATAGATGGAATAGCCGTTGCCGGCAATCTTAGCTGTGAACTCCGGCTCGAAACCAAAACGATCCTCCTCCAACTCGATCTCCTCAAGAATCTCACGTTTGAACACCTTGTAGCACACTTCCATGTCGGTCAGATTGAGATTGGTAAAGATGTTGGAGAGTAAAGTCAGGAACTTGTTGCCCATGGAGTGCCAGAAATACAGCACGCGATGAGATTCGCCACCGATGAAACGGGAGCCATACACCACATCAGCTTGGCCGTCGAGGATGGGTTTCAGGAGCTTAGGATATTCCGCCGGCTCATACTCTAGGTCGGCGTCCTGCACGATGATGACATCGCCGGTGGCATGGCTGAAACCGGTGCGAAGGGCAGCGCCTTTGCCGCGATTCACTTGGTGAAACACAACTTTCACAGGGCCGTTGGGATCGAGTTTGGCAAGGTATTCCCGGGTTCCATCCGATGAGCCATCGTCAACGACGATGATCTCATAGTCCATGTTCTGACAGGCCGTCATCACCTTGCGCAAAATAGCATCGATGGTCTTGATTTCGTTGTAGCACGGCATCACAACAGACAGTTTCATGCACTATTTCTCCGCGATGGCGCCAGCCGGCTGAACGTCCGACGGCGCAAGGGTCGATGCCGTTGGGGCAATGTGCGCCACGGCAAACTTTGCCCTTAAGTCTGCCACACCACGCACACCATCGGGGCCCGACACAACAAAATCGACTGCGCGCACCATACGATCGTAATAACAGGAGAGATCAGCATACGCCAAACCCACAACCATTTGATAGGCGCCGCTTACCAGATTGAGCGTTAAGACAGACTTGATTTCGGCCAACGTATTAGCCCCAAATAAAGAACGTCGGCACGACAAACACCATGCTGGCCTGTTGCAAGACGACCAGCAAGCCGGCCCACAGACCGGTGGGAGGCACCACACCGACCAGGCCCAGGGTAATCGAATGATTCAACACCACCAGCGTCATGGCCAAACCACTCAACGCGCCAAGGGGGATCGACATTGCACCCGATCAGTTGAGCTGCAAGAACGGCTGCGGCCGCCGAGGCATAGACTCTGCCTCGGCTCGTTCACCCTATCGCCCGGGACGCTAGAGGAAGCGAAACAGCGTAAAAACCAGAGCCGTTTAAGGGGATAGGCGGTCTGCTGTGTCGGAGCGCCTCAAGTCGGCAGGCAGCTTTGACCGCCCAGTTTGGGGCCTGTACAGGTGACGCGCCGGCAGACGCGCACTATGCAGCCGGCAGCGTCGCGCGCATGAAGTCCACCGTGCGCGCCAGACCCTCTTCGAGTGAGATGGTCGGCTGCCAGCCGAGATCATGGTAAGCGCGTGTTGCATCGAGCATATTCGCACGCACTTCACCGGCCTTAGGCGGGCCGTAATGAGCCGGGAGGTTATATCCCGTCAGCCGAGCGAGATGCGCGAAGATGGTGTTCACATCTGCGCCCACGCCGGTGCCAATGTTGTACACCCCGTTGCCGCTGCGAATGGCACGCAAATTGGCCTCGGCCACATCACCAACATAAATGAAATCACGTTGTTGTTTGCCGTCGCCGTTAATGGTCACCGGCTGGCTGCGTAACATCCGCCCGCAAAAGATCGCTACGACGCCCGCTTCGCCGAAGGGATTCTGGCGCGGCCCATAGACGTTGCCATAGCGCAGGGCGCAATACTCTAAACCAAAGTTGTGACGGAAGGCATAGAGGTAATGTTCACCGGCGAGTTTGCTGACGCCGTAAGGGTCAAGTGGATGGGGAAATTGATCCTCGCTTGCCGGCAGCTTGACACCCTCACCATAGATTGCCCCGCCGGTCGAAGCCATCACCACCTTGCGCACACCATGCCGATGGGCCGCTTTGAGGAGGCGCAATGTCCCCACAATGTTTACGAGCGCGTATGCATCCGGCGCTTCGATGCTGCCGCGCACATCGGCCATTGCAGCCTGATGATTGACGGCAACGGGTTTGACATCCGCAAAGATGCGCTCTAGAGCATCTTCGTCACAAATGTCAACATGGTAAAACGTTGCTTGTGGATGAACATTTTCGCGCTTGCCGGTGCTCAGATTGTCGATGACAATCACTTCATAGCCGGCCTCGATCAACAGATCAACGATGTGCGAGCCGATGAAGCCGGCCCCACCTGTGACAATAACCCGTTCTGCCATATGCTCCTTGTGCTGATTGCTTGGGGATTGAGCTTCTAAGTTTACATCTTCAACGCCGTTGGGCGACAGCACGCCATACGATCAACCCAACAATGACCGCCAAAAAAGCCGCTACCCCACTGAGCAGAAAGATATCATTGCCTTGAAGGTGCACATCGGCAGGGTCACCGTCTAACTCTGTGACATGACCGACAGGGGTCGTGGGTGTAGGCGCAGGGGCAGGTGAAGAAAGCACAACCGGCTCCTCAGTCGGCTGCACCGTTGCCACGGGGGTGAGGGTTGGCAAGGGAGCTGGCTGCCCAACGTTTACTTTGCGCTTAAGCGCCACAACGTGATAAGCGCCTTCTTGAGCAGAGACTGTGAAGGCTGTACGCGACGACCAACGATTGATAAGGGCTGTCAACTCGCCGATGGTTGGGGCAACTACGGCAGCCACTGCGCTGCGATACGCGCTCAGATCACCAAGAGCAAAATCATCACGGGTATATTCTGGCCGTCCGTTTTGCTCTGCCCCATTCCACTGGGCCATGCTGATCATCGCTTCGCCGTTGCTACGCCGGCCTGCACCGATCACAAACACATGGCCAGCCAGATCACTTGTCAATGCCACCGGACCATCAACCTCAAGGCCTGCGATTTGAGCCGCCGCAGACCATTGTGCTGCTCCCCCTACAGAGTAACGTCCCCATACGCGCTCCACCGGCAACACTGCGCTTGATAACTGAGGGTCAGCCACAGTCCACACCACATACACCTTTCCGGCGTCGTAAGTTGTAATCTGTAACCAACCGGCTGCATCATCAGACAATTCGAGCGGGCTGCTCCATGTGCGTCCCATATCGGCCGAACGGGCATAGTACACGCCCTGGGCTTCACTGGCACCCGGCAGGGAGACGCGCAGCCAAGCGGCGTGCAGGACACCGGAATACGGGTCAAACGATAGGCGCGCCTGCTCGACCCCATCCCAGCCGGCAGCAGACGCATCGAACACGACTACGGGAGGCAGCCAAGTTGTCCCGCCGTCAGGCGAGTGCGACATGTACACGCCACGTCCCTCATTAAAAGTAACGGTGTAGATGACAAACAAATCATTGCTCAAAGGATGAGCCACTATCTGTGGCCAAGAGACCAGCAGAGAAGCGTTGCGCACGCGTCGGGCAGCGTTCATGGCATCGGTGACCACCGGCGTCGGCAAAGTTGTTGGCGCAGCCCAAGCAGAAGCAGAGGTCGCTTCACGGCCTAGCGCCCAACTGTAAAGCAGTTCTCCTCGCGGGGCAGTCGTCCACACAGCATGGAGTCGTCCTTGGTCATCCAGCGCCAGGGCAGGGCGTTCACTACGCAGATTTACCTGCACTTCGTCAACCTTAGCACGCTGGAGAGGAGGGGAACATACGGCCAGAGTCGGCCCACTGGCCAGGCCGGCTGACCATTTGATCACGTGCAAACAAGTGTCTGCATCACCTTCTGCCTCCGCCCGCGTCCACATGGCATACACATCTCCGCTCTTATCGGCGACAACGGCTGGGACACGATCGCTGCCAATAGCGCTTGCATCCTGCGAGAGAAATGCCGGCGCTGTCCAGGCCGGACGTGCGGCGCGCACCATCTGCTCGAT
>JANWVJ010000018.1 GCA_025056895.1 Thermoflexales bacterium | reverse complement strand
TGCCCGCGCAGGTCGGTGATGCGAATGGACTGCATCGCAGCAATCTCACGGCGCGATTGATCGATGGCGCGCTCGCTTATCTGTCCTTCCTGCGGCTCCCATTCCATCCAGTAGAAGCCGTTGTGAATGGTGGCCGCATTGAAGTCGCGCGCAAACACATCTAGCATGGCCTGGCGCTGTGGGCCGTTGAACAACATCCACGGCACGGCCGAACCGAGGCGCAGGTTGATACGGTTGGCCGGCTCGCGCAACCCGCCGGGCATAGCCGTTGGCCGGGGCGGAGCAGATGGAGCAATGGGCCTGGCCGGGGCAACCGGCGGAACGACACGACAGCCGGCCATTATGCCCCCGGCGGCAAGGCCCATCGCTGCGCGCAGAAATCGACGACGGGTGTTCATGGCTTGATGGCCGTCTCGGTTTGCCGGCGATGCACGATCACGTCGGTCGTGATGAAGGTGGCAGCCGCGCTCACAGCAGCCCGCACAGCTTGATCTAGCGCAAAAGCCGAATCCAGAATGCCGGCCTGCCGCAGATCAACCATCTGCCCGGTGCGCGCATCGACTGCCTCGGCAGGAGAGGCAGCGCGATTGCGAGCGATGATCGCAGCACCCTCCAGGCCGGCATTGTCGGCGATCACACGCATGGGGGCAGCCAATGCCTCGGCCACGCACAAAGCGCCCTGGCGCGCATCGCCATGAGGCTGCGCGTCGGCAACTCGACGAACGGCGCCTTCGCACAGCAAAAACGCCTTGCCGGCCCCCGGCGCCACGCCAAAGCGATTGACCTGCTCGACCAGGCGTGCTAGACGCTCTGCCTGCGCCATGAGCTGCTTGCGCGCTGCGTCGGTGGGCGCGCCGATCTTGATGCGCATCACGCCGGCGCCAAAGGCCGACATGCGCTCTCGGTAAAAGCGCAGGCGCGCGGGATCGGCTTCTGTAGCAAACAGGGCATCGAGTTTGGCCAGATGATCGACCTGCGTCGCCGGCTCGCCCCGTCCGCCTTCGATGCCAGAGAAATGTTCGCTGGCCCAGGCCAGATCAGCCCGACCCAGCGCATCAGGGAGCCAGTCGCGCAGATCAATGGCCGGCCTGCTGCCGTTGCGCGGCTCGAAGTGCGGGATAAAGCGCGCGCCGGTGAGCACAGCCATATCGGTCAGCAGCGCGGCGCGATCCGGCCCGCTGGCCGCCGGCGGCTTGACAAAGACGGCGCTGCCGATGCCCTGTTGACGGGCCTGGGTGAACAGCGAGAGTAGTTTGGGCGACGTGGCGCGACAGACCACCAGCAGATGCGCCGGCCTCAGACGCGCCAGCGTCATGATCAGCGGCTCCATGTAAGCCGCGTCCGACAAATCAAGGTCAGACACCAGGATGTAGGCGTTGGGCAGGCGCAACATGCGGTTCTCGGCGTATTCGCCGGGCGCAAACGGCGCGCCGTGCCAGCCGGTGCGCCATAATGCGCCGGCAATCAACTCGCGCTCAATGGTTGCGCCATGCGCTTCTTCCACGTGCAAGGTGACATCGGCGCCGACAGAGGCGAGGATATCCGCCATCACATCGGCCAGCGCCCTATCATCACAATGCGCTGCCACCCAGCGTCGGAGGTGTTCGGGGGCGTTGTCCAGCGGTTCGGCTTGATCGGCCAGCGCCTCGCACACCGCATCGCCTGCGCGCGCCATGCCATCCCGCATGAGCATGGGATTGCAGCCGGCGGCGATTGAGCGGCACGCACTGCGAACGATGGCCTGAAAGAGCACAGCCGCTGTTGCAACACCATCCCCGGCCCGTTCTTGAATTTGCCAGAGGGCATGCCGCAACAACATCGCGCCTACATCGGCATTCGGATCAGACAAAGCAATCAGGCGACGATTAATGACTCCGCCGCTGGTGACACTGTCGGGAGCAACATGCCGGCCCATCCCTCGCTCGATCAGCACGGTGCGCGCCAGCGGCCCCAACGTAGGCCGAACGGCGTCCACCAGCGCATCCGCGCCGCTTAACATGGCCTGCATCGTTTGCGGTTGAAACACCATGCGCGGCCCGCGTGCAATGCCCAGATCACGTCTTGGAACCAGCGGAGGTCGAGAACTGCGCCACATCTCGGTGTCTCAACAAGCGCCGGACTTCTCGGAAAAGCCCGGCACGTGCGCCTGCTCCTACTTCAAGCCTCCCAGCACAATACCCCGAATGAGGTACTTATTCGTGAAGGCGTACAAAGTCAGGATTGGAACAGCGGCCATCAGCGCGGCTGAGAAGCGCGCGCCACGGTAGATCACACCCATGTGTTGTGTGTTGAGATAGGAGAGACCGACTGTGACTGTCTGATTCTCCGGCTTGGAAAGGTAAATGAGCGGCCCCAGCAAGTCGTTCCAACTCGCCATGAACGCACCCAAACAGATGACGGCCAGCACCGGGAACGACAACGGCAAAAAGATGCGCCAGTAAATGCGGAAGTAGCTGGCGCCGTCGATGCGGGCAGCTTCTTCCAACTCTTTCGGGATGGTCATGAAGTACTGGCGCATCAGGAAGGTGGAATAGGCCGACGTGAGAAAGGCCGGGATGACGAGCGGGCCAATCGTGTTGACGCCGATATTGACTCCGAACAGATTGAGCGTTGTGCGGCCCAGATCGCGCCAAAACACATAGCCGGGCACCAAGCTGATCCAGCCGGGGATCATTAACGTGATCAACATGCAGCCGAAGATCAACGTGCGAAAGGGGAAACGCAGCCGTGCGATGGCGAACGCTGCCAGGGAGTTCGAGATCGCCGCGCCGGTGACGGTAAGGGAACAAATGACCAGCGTATTCAGCAACATGCGTGGGAACGGCGCAGCCTGAAACGCCAACGGAAAGTGATCGAGGGTAAACGAGCGTGGGAAGAGTGTGGGCGGATACTCAAACAGTTCAGCCGTCGGCTTGAACGCAGAAGTCGCCAGGTAGTAGAAGGGGAACGCCAGGATGAGCGTCACAATTCCCATCACTCCATAGACGACGAACAGACGAACCCGCTCACGGGGACTGCTCACCAGGCTGCGCACCCGGCGAGAGCTAGTCGTTGCAGCAGTAACAGCCATAGCTTCACGCGATGTCGTAAATAACCCAGCGCCGTTGGGCGACAAAGTTCATGACCGTAAATACTAGAATGACCAGACCCAGCACAATCGCAGCCGCTGCGCCGAGGCCAGGTCGGTTCTGCGCAAAAGCATATTGGTAGATCTGTACTGAGGCTGTCCACAGGTTGGCGTCTTGAAGGCCGGTGCCGGGAGTAGCCCAAAAGTAGATGATGTCAAACGTCTGCCAAGCCCCAATGATGCCGAGCACCAGTTGGAAGAAGAGCGTCGGCGTCATCAGCGGAATGGTGATATTGACAAGCGTGCGCCAGGCTCCGGCACCATCGACCTTTGCCGCGTCGTAGTAGTCCTTCGGAATGGCTTGCAGGCCGGCCAGCGAGATGATCATGCCGGGCGCCGCGCCCCAGGCGATCAACAAGAGCAGCGCTACCTGTTTCCACTCTGTCACGGTCGTCCAGCGCGGCGGATCAATGCCGATGCCACGCAGCACGAAGTTAACCGGCCCATCGACACTGAACAAATAGGTCCAGACAATGACCAGCACGCCGGCGCCGGTTACAGCCGGCAAGTAACACACCACGCGAAAGAACGTCTGCCCTTTCACCGCTTGGTTGGCCAGGAGTGCGATACTGAAAGCGATGGTGATGCTGACCGGAACGAAGACGACGTAGATCAGGGTGCGCACCATGCTCTTGAGAAAGTCGCTTTCAGGTCGCAGGAGCAAAGAGTAGTTATTCAGGCCGACAAAATCTGGAGGCCGGCGGCTGATCCAGCTCCAGTCCGTGAAGCTGAGTTGGACGCCGCGAAAGTTGAGATACATGAACAGCACGAAGCCGATCACGGCCGGCAGGACGAAGAGCCAACCGGTCAACACCTCTTCGCGACGGCTGGGTGAGCGCCACCATCCAAACCAGCCGCCGCGCTTTCGAGAGGCGGGCGTGGACATAGTGGAAATAGTCATATGCAATCACACGAGACGAAAAGCTGTCACAGACGCACAGTGTATCAGGCGCGCGCCGCCGATGGCCTGGCGGCGCGCGCCCAATCCAACTCACATCGAGCCGGCCGGCACACGCGCAGCGATCAGGCCGACTCGCCGTCCAAAACCTTTTGCACTTCGATCTGCGCCTGGGCCAGCAGGGTCTTGATCTCGGCCTGCTCAACGGTCGTGCCTTCGACCACGGGCTTGAGCACCTCGTTGAGCTTGGTGAGCACCTGGCCCCAGTACGCCTTCTCGGGAATAGGCCACACTTGCAGATGCGGCACCACATCGAAGTTAGTGGTCATCGCGGCGCGGAAGCCCGACTCGTTGTTGCCGATCTGGTTCAGGGCCTGACCGAACTTGACGTAGTCATCGACGGTGTACTTGAAGGTCGGCGCGAAGCGACCGGAAGCGACCCAGAAGTCCAGACCCTCCTGCGCGCCGCAGTATAGACAGAACTCGGAAGCCTCTTTGATGTGCTTGCTTTCCTTGCCAAAGCACCACCAGTTGACGCCGGTGAAGCCGTCGATGCGCGGGTCGACGCCGGTCTGGCGGGGGGCGGAATGCGATGTGTACTGGAAAGGCGCCTGGTTCATCTGGGTGGGCGCCCAGGTGGACATGGCCGCGCCCAGCACCTTGCCGCCCAACATGCCGTCGAGGTGGCCCGGCGCCGCGTCGCCACGCGCCAGGATGTGGGTCTTGTAGAACTTGGCGAGCTTCGAGATGGTTGCCGCGTTGGCGTCGGTGTCGATGATGCACTTGTTGTTGCCGACATCGACCATGCCACAGAAGCCGGGCTGATCGGCCGAGGCTGACATGAAGGTGCCCCAGAATTCCCAGGAGCCGGGACCCATGGCGAACTCATCGTCGGCCACTTTGCCCTGCGCCTCTAGGTACCAGGCGTCCAACTCGTCCCAGGTGGGGTTCTGCGGCAGCGGCGTCAGGCCGGTGCGTTCGAGAATGGACAGGTTGTACATCCAGTTCACGCCGTTGGAGAACACCTCGAACGGAATGCCGACCAGTTTGCCGTCCACCTTGCCGGCCTCAACAATATTCTCAAAATGCTTGGATTCCTGGATGTTCAGCACTTCGTTGGCGGGGGCGATGATCTCTTCCTTCATGTAAGTGGCCGCTTCGATGCCGGGGTCCCACTGGCCATAGCGCATGAACCAGAACACGTCGGGGACCTCGCCGCTGTTCAGGAGCACGCGCACTTTGGCAATGTATTCGCCCCAGGGCACGCCGGCCTCTTCTACCGTCACGTTGGGATACAGTTTGTTGAACCCGTTGCGCTGAGCCTCGAATAGAGGGAAGTGATCCTTCTCCATCGAGGCATAGCGGACCAGCGTGATCTTCTCTGCCGCCGGGGCTGGTGCGCCCTCGGCTGGCTTCTCTGCGGCGGGCTGCTCTGCCGGCCCCGCCGGCTGAGCCGGCTGTTGCGGCGCGCCGGCGCAGGCCGCCAGGTACAGGGCCATCGCCGAACCGCCGGCCGTCACACGCAGAAACTGTCGTCGTCCGATTCGCTGCTTCATACTCTCTCCAACCTCCTTAAAGATAGATCGAAAAACCGCTCGCAGCCACCGGCATCGCGATGCCGGGCATCGCGCTCCTGCTTCAAACACGCGCTCTTGTGCAATTGGCCGCAGCCGGCTACTATATGATTGTAGAAAGTCAGGATGATGAGCCATAGTGGTAGCAGGTGACGAGAAAGGGACTTTGCAGGGACATCTGAAAAGGGCTGCTTCGCTTGCTGAAAGAACCGACGCAACCACAAAGCGCGCCCGTGTGGGTTGGCTGCGCCAGGCGCTGGCTCATTTCCACGACCTCGCGTTTTTGCAAGCACACACACGCGCGCCGCTTGTTGCCGGCCGATTCATCGATGGCCCGGCTCTGCGATGGACGATCCTAGATGCCATCCGGCGCATGCAACCCTTGCCAGAAACCCCCGCCCAGTCGCCGGCATGGCGGTTGCACCGGCTTCTGTGTCTGCGCTACTTGGACGGCCTCACTCAACACGAGGCTGCCGCCGAGTTGGGCATCGGCGTGCGCCACTTTAAGCGCGAGCAACAACGCGCCATCGAGGCGCTGGACGCGCTGATCTTCGAGCATCCGCCCAGCGGCCGGCAGGGCACGTCGGTGTCCTCTGCGGTGCTGCCATCCTTCGACAAGCCTACCTCGAAGGAATCGATCTCGGTCCCGTCTCCATCAGGGTCAGCGCAAGCCAACGTGGTGCGCATCGAACAGATTTTGCGCGCCACTTTGTCTGTGCTCGATCCGGTGTTGGCTCAACAAGACCTAGAGGTCACCGTAAATCTGGAAGACAACTTACCCAGCGTACAGATCAACGCGATGCTGGCCCGCCAACTGGTCATCAATGCGTTGGGCTGGCTGATCCGTGAGACGCGTCACGAACGATTGATTGTGCGTGTGCGTGTGATGAGCAATCTAGCGCGCTCTTTTGTCGTGCTGGAACTGGAGCATCCGCTAATTGGTCATCGACAACCGGTCGGTAGCACACTCGAACACCTGATCCGCTCTGCCCAAGCCGACTTAACGATCGAGATTACGCCACGCCAGACACAAAAGTTAGTCGTGCGGTTGCCGGCTGCTCCGCTACGCTACATTCTGATGATCGACGATAACTCCGACATGCTGCGCTTGGTACAACGCCAGCTCCAGCGCACCTCCAACTTGGCATTCGTCGGAGTGAGTTCAATGGAGCAGGCGCTGAGCCAGATTCGTGCGTGCAAACCGGCCTGCATTTTGCTAGACTTGATGATGCCCGATCACGATGGATGGGAAATTTTGGGCCTGCTCAAAACCTACCCCGAAACCGCTTCTATCCCGATCGTGATCAGCTCCGTGCTGCCGGAGCCGGACCTGGCACGCGCGATGGGTGCAGTTGCCATTTTGCCCCGCCCCTTCAAAGCGGCGCAGCTCAACGCGCTGCTGCGCGACATCATCGAGCCGGCCAGCGGGTCGAAACCGTGACGCCCGGCAAAGCAGCGTTCAGAAAAGCCGCGATCGTCTGTGCTGTTTCGGGCAGACTTAGGCCGTTGCGCCGACTGAACATGAGATACGGTGTGCATAAGCTGCCTGCATGTTGCTCTTGGCCGGTCACTACACAAATGGGCAACTGGTTTAGATGAGTTTGCTCAAGCGCGTGCAACACTTCCAGGCCGCTTGTGTCACCAAGCGCTAGATCGAGAAACACCGCATCAACCGTTCGGTCCGGCGCACTGCCGGCGCTCGGATCGAAATCTGCCAGCCCTAAACAGGCGAGCGCTTGTTGTGCAGTGCGGGCCTGCTCAACCACGATGTCTTTATGCGCCGTGCGCAGCATCTCACCCATCATGCGCAAGGTGTCTTCATCGTCCTCCACTACCAACACACGCGGCCGATCAACAGATGACTTGTCGCTCAACATTCCAGTCAGGGCCTCGGCCAGTTGCTGCGGCGTCACCGGCTTGACGAGCAAACGATAGGCCGGCGTCACTGCAATGCCGGGCAAACTCGATAAAAGACCTGGCACATGACACCGCACAATTGGCAGATCGTTCAGTTCAAGCGGGATACTTGCCTCCTGGCCGGCCTGCTCGATGCTCTCTTCATTCACAATCACCGCTTCAATCCGCCCACTGCGCCGCTCGCTGACTGCTTCATCGAGTGTGCGAGCCGACGCCACGCCAATGCCCTGCAAATAACGTCCTAACAAGCGGGACAACAACGGCGTCGGCTCGACGACGAGCAAATTCCCTATCTCGCGTCGTTGAGCGACTCTGGGCGTGCTGGACAAAGCGGAGGCGCGCGATTTAGGCGTCTGAACCGGCAATGAGAAGTAGAACGTGCTGCCGACACCGACTTCGCTCTGTACGCCCATGCGACCTCCGTGCATTTCGACAAAGCGTTTGCTGATCGTCAGCCCCAGGCCGGTGCCGCGCCGTTCAGAGACGCCACCGTCCAGTTGAACAAACGGCTCGAAGATACGCGCTTGATCAGCCTGTGGGATGCCGATGCCGGTGTCGGTCACGCTGATGATGACTTCGGAAACGCTGCCCTCTCGGCCGGCGACAGGACACTCATCAGAGTTCTGCCCAGGAGGCAAGATGGCTTGTGAGGTGTGAGGGCGCACCTGCACTGTAACGCCGCCGCGCTCGGTAAAACGCAGGGCGTTGTTCACCAGATTCAAGACGATTTGCTGAACGCGAAGTGGATCGGCTTCGATTTCAGGCAAATCGGACGGCGCGTCCACGAGTAGCCATAACCCGCGCGCCTGCGCCAAAGGCCGTATGGCATCCACAGCAGCACGTACCACATCGGCGATCGCTACCGGCACAGGCGAAATCGTCATGTAACTCGCGTCGATCTGACTGAGATCAAGAATATCGTTGACGAGGCGCAGCAACTGATGAGCATTGCGGTGAATGGCCTCCAGATCGAGACGCAGGTCGTCCGTGAGTGTCGAAGCGCCGGCGTCCAGCGATTCGAGCACAATCTCGCTAAAGCCGATGATGACATTCAGCGGCGCACGCAGTTCATGGCTGATATGGGCGGCGAATTCCTGCTGCGAGCGACGAGCGCGCTCCGCGTAATCGACCATCAGCGCGAGTTGCTCATTGGCGCGCGCCAGCGCAAAGCTGGTTTGATCGATTGAGCGCAATGCCAACGCCAGTTCGGCGCTTCGACTGCGCAACTCTTCAGCTTGATGACGAGCAGTGGCATAGCCGGCGCTCATCCAGTCCAGCGTGCGAAAGAGTACGCGCGACACCACAAAGCTCAGCGCGACCAGCGCCAGGATCGGAGCGAGGGCATAAAAGAGCGGAGCGCCGGCCGGCAACGCGTCCGGTCGGACAAATGCCACATACACGATCAGCATACAAATTGCCGCCGTGCCGACTACCCCAGCCCATTCACCGATGACAAACAGCAACAATGCACAAGCAATGCCGGCCCACATGACAGCGAGGGGAGTCGTGCCGGTCGCCACATCCACTGCCGCGAGTACCCAGCTTCCCCATCCGCACAGCCGAAGCATCCAGCGGCGATCACCGACATCTCGCACCAGCCAACAGAAAATCCCAAACAACAGTAGTGCCAGGTGCAGGCCGATTTGTGTCCAGGCAATCACCCGCATGGAATTAAGCAGCGTGAATAACAGCCCCAGCCAACCCAGCCCGATCAGCAAGGGAATCACGCTGCCGGTGACGATTTCGCGGCGCAAATCGAGCGCTTCTGTGCGAAAAGTGGTGTGCTCTACCATAGGTCCTTCACAACTGCCTGCCAGATAGTCTGCTAACGAGTCAGCTAAAACCGTTGCACTACGGGTGACGGCTCAAGTGTGCCACATCCGCGCGAGGTGGCTTCGAAAGCAGAAAGCATGTATGCCGAACAGATTCGTGTGCGGGGACAGCTCAGCCCTGGCTTCTAGAGGCCACGTGCTCACAGAGCACTCAAGCGCTGCGGCTCCTTGTACAATCCGGCTGCCGGCAGCGTATTGCTGCACGTCATTCTCGCTCAATGCAGGGAGTTGATATGTTTATCGAACTACGCGAATATCGCATCAAGCCCGGCCAGCGCGAGCGTTGGGTGCGTTTTATGGAGGAAGTCATCATCCCGTATCAAGTGTCGAAAGGGATGGTTATCCTCGGCAGCTTTGTCGGTGAGCAAGACGATACGTTGTACGTATGGATGCGACGCTTTGAGAGCGAAGCGCAGCGTGAAGAGCTGTACAAGGCCGTTTACGAGACAGACATCTGGCAGAACGACATTAGTCCGCAGATCGGCGAGATGCTCGACCGCGATAAGACCGTAGTCAAACGCATCCAACCAACGCCTCACTCGGTGATACGGTGAGCCTGGGCGGGAGGATGAGCAGGTGTCGAAACCTGTTTCGGTCGCGTAAGAAGTAAAGCAACGCCGGCCGGCGACACAAGCGGATTCGCGCCGGCCTCAATCCAGTTCCGTTTTTGGATCGCCCTTCAGCGTGGGCAGCGGCGCCGGACGCACCAGCTCACCGCCGCTTTCATACGACTCGATGACGGCGAAGGTGTATTCGAGTGTTGCCAGCGCATCGCGACCAGAAGCGCGGATCATCTCTTTTGGCACGCCGTTAGACACGTCTTCTAGGAAAGCATGCAGCCGGCGCGGAAATGTCTGACCGAAGTCAGCGATGCCGCTGTTGTACTCCTCGCTGGATTTCACCTGTCCCATCGCCGCCGGATTGGCCGGCGTAGGAGCCGGCCAGAAGGTAAACTTCTCGATACAGTTCTCGATGCAAAACGTGCCGCGCGTGCCGGCCATCTCGAAGCTCCACCAACCGCCCAGGCCAAACGCGGCATCTCCTCGCTGGGTCAACAAGTACCCGACTGCGCCGTTCTCGAAACGCACGTTGATGCCGGCGATCGACAACATCGCATCGCCGGCGCGGCGGCGGAAGCTAGGCCGATCGACAAATGCTTGGATGTGCGTGATGTCACCGCAGAAGTAACGCATGACGGCGAACGGATGCGCCAAAAAAGCCTTCAGATGCGCATACGGGAAGCCTTTAAAGCGCGTAGAGGTGTTCGGCGCATAGAGTTCTTCTCCGCCGTTGAAGCCGACCTTGTGCAGCACATACACCGGCTCGCCCACTCTGCCCTCATCAATGTACTGGCGCGCTTTCTCGGCAGTGGGCGTAAAGTAATGATTGAGGTTGCAGCCTAGATAGACATCCTGCTCGGCGGCGAAGCGCACCATCTCGCGGGCCTCATGAATGTCATTGGAAATGGGCTTCTCGACCAGCACATGCTTGCCGGCAGACATCGCCTCCATGGCCGGCTCATAGTGCCAGCTCCCGTTCTCGTGGCCGCCGGTGCTCACATCCACGATGTCTAACTCCTCGTTGGCCAGCATATCTTTCAGGCTGTAATAGGCTTTGACGCCAAAGCGCGCAGCCGCCTTATCGGCGCGCTCCTTGACCACGTCGCACACCGCAACAAGCTGAGCGAGGGGATCTTTGGAATAGCAATCGGCATGTTGGTTTCCAATGCCCCGCATCCCCACAACACCGACCTTGAGCGCCATATTTTCTCTCTCCTGGCAGAGTTTATGGGCAGTCTATCACCAAGTTTGTCTCAGCAGCAGTTGGCGATTCAACAATACGGCAAGGCTCATTCTGCGCACAGCTCAATTGAGTTGCACAATTCGGTTAGCAATCAAGAACAGACGATTTGCAACGGTGCAGCAAATCGTAAACGCTGAGCAACCATTATGTTGAAGGCCGGCGTCTATTCCAGCGGAATGCCCAAGGCGTCGGCTTTGCGTCGAATGGCCTGCAAGGCAGCCGGCACCTGCTCGTCCGGCAGGTGCTCGATGATGAAGTACCCCTCTGGACACCACTCAACCCACCGGCGCATCAACAATTCATAGTTCATCGTGCCGGTGCAGGGTGGAACCTCGACGATATGCACCACGTGCGCATCTTGGATCGCGCAATCCTTGGCGTGCAAGGCGACCATATCTTTGCCGAGCATATCGAACAGGCTGTTGATGACCCGTGTGGTGTCATGCACATCGCGCACCGTGCCAACAAAGTTGACCGGATCCATGTTGAACTTGAGCGCCGGCGATCCGACGGCGTCAAGTAAATCTCGCACGCGCTGGGGTGTGTCAAGCGTCGAAACAACGTGCCCTTCGATGCCCAACACCATCCCTTCGGTTTCGGCGACACGGCAGACCTGCTTGATGCTATCCACCAAGCGATCAAAGGTGCGCGGGGCGTGATTGTCGGGATGGGGCCACCAGTGTCCATTCGGATTGATGCTGCCTGGCCGCACATACACGAAGCACGAATCCAAGACGCGCCCGATGCGAATCAATTGAGACAAACCCTTGATCCCTTCTGCGCGCGTCGCTTCATCGGGATGGATCAGACATTCATACCAGCCATTGGTCTGCGCGACGGCCAAGCCGGCTTCGTCATAGGCCTGCTTGACGCGCACCAACTCACTCAGCTCTGCCAACAATGGGCGCTCGATAAAAATGTGCGCGCCACTGAAACCGGCCTCGCGCACGCGCCGTGTCGCTGCCGTGTCGATCTTACGCCAGTCTATCGGCAGATAACCTGCCACACCGATCTTCAAGAGGCCCTCCCGTCAAAACAGGTGCGTGAACCCTCGGCACAGATAACCCGACACCTAACGAAATCCTAGCGGTGCGATCCAAGTGCATTCCCATGAATCCTACGAATGCTGTTCCGATGGCACATTGTGACCGGAACACATTCTATCTATCCCGTCAGGCGCGCGCGCCGCATAAGCACATGACATGCGCGTTAGACAGCGCAGAGCCTAAGCACTCTCTTCTAAACTTGATCAGGGGCGCGAGGACAGACTATTAAACCAGCGAGGAGGAACAATGCAAAGATCCACTTGGCAAAGGGCTACATTGCGGCCATTTACGGACTAGTCGCCGCCGTCTACGCCGACTATCGCTATCCGCGCATCTGCGCCTTCGCCGGCGAGGTGCTGCGGGCGCTCAGTGGCGCCATGCCGGTGGAGATCGATGCGCCGCCGTGGGTGCAGTTGACCGTGCGCGACAAGCCCGGACAAACCCTCATCCACCTTGTCAACACGGCCTCTCCCAATCCGCTCTCGCCGGTTAATCCATGCGTCGAGGATGTGCCGATGGTGGGTCCGCTGGTAGTGCGTGTGCACTGCGACAAACGGCCTGCGTCGGTCACGCTTGAACCCGATCACACAGGGTTATCCTGGAACTGGTCGCACGGTGTCCTCACAGCAACTATCCGCGCTTTGCACATCCACAATGCGCTGGTGGTCACGTACAGGCAGCGCGCCCGCGCATCAAGAACACACAAACAAGCCAGTACAGAGCGGGCATAAAGTCGCACCCTGACGAACTATGCTGCACCGGCAACCGGCCAACCATCTACTCAATCCCCTTGTTCGCATTTTGTCTGAGTGCACGTAAGGCTCAGGATGAGAGAAAGGGAGTCGCATGAATGAGATTGAGTCATTTGCTTTTGTTGAGCGCCCTGTTCACGGCTCTATTTGGCGTGGGCATGATGTTCGCCCCTGATCAGATACTTCCGCTATTCGGACTTGGGCCTGGCCGAGCCGGCGTCTTAGTTTCACGGCTGCTTGGGGCAATCTTGCTGGGGATTGCCGTGCTCAACTGGTCCGCCAGCAGCATCACCGACACAACCGCCCATCGCGCAGTTGCCATGGGAAATATGACCGCCAGCGGGCTGGCATTTGTCGTGCTGCTCACGGCGCAAGGGCAGGGATTGTTGAGTCACCTCGGCTGGCCGACGATTACCCTGGTCCTGCTGTTCACATTAGGCTTTGCTTACTACTATCTGAGCATGACCGGGCAACGCTAGGCCAGCACGCTTTGTAAAAGGCTATCTGCACGAGGACACAATGAACCAGAACATTGCTCTGATTACCGGCGCCGATCGAGGATTGGGATTGGCACTGTGCGCCGGCTTGTTGGAGAAAGGATGGCGCGTGTTCGCCGGCCAATACATGCCAGAATGGCCAGAATTAGGCCGGCTAGCTGCGCGCCAACCCGATCTGCTCCACCTTGTCGCCCTGGATGTCAGCTCAGTTGATTCGGTAAGTGCAGCAGCGCGCAGCCTAGCTGCGACAACCGACCACGTTGATCTCCTCATCAACAATGCAGGGGTGATCTCGCCGGCCATGTATCGCACAATCCGCGAACCGCAGGATTACGCTGAGATGCACCGCCTGTTCGACGTGAATGCATTGGGGGCGTTGCGCGTAGTCGAGGCTTTTCTGCCGCTGACAGACCGCAGCGCGATGAAAAGATTGTGCTTTGTCTCATCAGAGGCCGGCAGCATCACCCGCTCGCACCGAGAAGCCTGGTTCGGCTATTGCATGTCGAAAGCTGCGCTAAATATGGCCGTCTCGATCTTATTCAATCACTTGCGCCCGCAAGGGTACACCTTCCGCGTTTATCACCCTGGCTGGATGCGCACATACATGAGCGGACAGAAAAGCGCAGAGGCCGACATGGAACCGGAAGAAGCAGCAGAATACGCATTAGCCTATTTCTTGCGTGACCTGCCGGCCGAACAAGAAAACCGCTTGGTCATGCGCGACTGGCAGGGCAACGAATGGCCGTGGTGAGCTGGTGAAAGAGCGGCGACGGTCATATACTTTCCTACAGTGGCATTCTGCCAACATGCTCACTCTGTGCCATCGGCAGAAGGAGAGCCGGCATGCTCCAAAAATACCCTGTGCCAGGGCCAAAAGCGCGCGCTGTGCTGGCCCGTGATTCGAAAGTCATTTCTCCCTCCTACCCACGCGATTACCCTTTCGTCATGTCACACGGGCGCGGCAGCGAGGTGTGGGACGTGGACGGCTTTCGCTACATCGACTGCGCAGCCGGTATTGCGGTGTGTTCGACCGGCCACGCCCACCCGGACGTAGTGCGCGCAATCCAACAACAAGCCGAAAAGTTCATCCACATCTCTTCGGACTACTATCACGAGGGCATGGTGCGCGTTGCCGAAAAGCTCAACGAGATTGCGCCGTGGGCAGAAGAGTCATGCGTCTTCTTCACCAACTCCGGAACGGAAGCCGTGGAAGCAGCGCTCAAGCTGGCGCGTTACTACACCGGCCGGCCGTACTTGATCGGCTTCTACGGCGGCTTTCACGGGCGCACCTATGGCTCGGTCAGCTTGAGCGGCAGCAAGCCGATTCAGCATCGCGGCTTCGCTCCACTGCTGAATAGCGTCATTAAAGCTCCCTACGCCGATCCATACCGGCCTTGTCTGAACTTCAGCGCCCACGATGAGACCGATGCCGTGCGCGATTACGGCGACGCCTGCGTGGACTACATCGAGCGCGTGATCTTCGGACACGATGTGCCGGCAGAGGAAGTGGCCGCCGTGCTGGTCGAGCCGATCCTGGGTGAAGGTGGCTATGTGGTGCCGGCGCGCAACTTTCTGCCACGCTTGCGACACCTATGCGACCGCCACGGCATCGTGCTGATCGTAGATGAGGTGCAAAGTGGCGTCGGGCGCACCGGCAAGTGGTGGGCCGTTGAGCACTTCCACGTCGAGCCGGACATTGTGTGCAGTGCAAAGGGCATCGCGTCAGGGATGCCGTTCGGAGCGATGATCGCGCGCGAGCATCTGATGACGTGGAAGGCCGGCGCACACGGCAACACCTATGGCGGCAATCCGTTGGCGTGCGCTGCTGCTCTGGAAACCCTGCGTTTGATCGAGACCGGCTACATGGACAACGCGCGCAAAGTCGGCGAACACATGCTCACCGAACTAAGACGCATGCAGACGCGCCATCCCACCATCGGTCACGTGCGCGGCCTGGGATTGATGATCGGCGTCGAACTGGTGCAAGACAAAACGACGCGCGAGCCGGCTCACGGGCTGATGGAAGCTGTGCTGCACGGCGCTTTTGAGCGCGGCTTGCTCTTGTTGGGTTGTGGCGCCAGTGTGGTGCGCTTTGCCCCGCCGCTCAATATTCCTCTTCACTTAGCCGACGAGGCGCTCGCGATCTTCGAGGATGCACTCAGCGAGGCAGAGATGAATGAGCGCGCGAGAGGAGAAGAGCGCGAGGGCAGAGGGGCATTGTCTGTAATGCGGTGAGCTAACCGGCTGCCGGCAAATCGATATGGCTGATGAACAGCGCTACGTACTGCACACGTGGACCAAGCAAAGCGAATGGAGCGCGCCGACAATCATCGGCGGAGACGGCGCCTGGTTCTGGGACGAGCACGGGCGGCGCTATCTGGACCTAAGCAGCCAGGCAGAGTGCTGCAACTTGGGCCATCAACATCCGGCTGTCGTGCGGGCGATCCAAGCACAGGCCGGCCGTCTGTGCTACATCTCCAACGCCTGGGGCGCCCAGCCGCGCGCAGAACTGGCGCAGCGCATCGTCCGCCTTGCAAACAGCGTCTGCCCTGCTCAGTCTCCGATCTACGGGCGCGTCTTCTTCACCTGCGACGGCGCAGAGGCCACAGAGCACGCGATCAAAATCGCGCGCTGGG
Source organism: Thermoflexales bacterium (assembly GCA_025056895.1). Taxonomy (GTDB): domain Bacteria; phylum Chloroflexota; class Anaerolineae; order J036; family Brachytrichaceae; genus Roseilinea. The sequence continues at coordinate 12,258 of JANWVJ010000018.1, read as the reverse complement.
TCACCGGCCGGCGCAAGATCGTCGCGCGCTACCGCTCCTACCATGGCGCCACCCACGGCGCGTTGAGCCTGAGCGGTGACGCACGAGGCCGGCAAGTGAGCGATGGATTGCGCGATGTCGTGCGCGTGTTGCCGCCCTACTGCTATCGCTGTCCGTTTGGACTGCGTTACCCAACCTGCACCCTGCGCTGCGCCGACCACGTAGCCGATGTGATTGCCTATGAGGGGCCGCAGACGATCGCGGCGGTCATTGCAGAGCCGGCTGCTGGCACAAATGGCATCGCTGCCCCGCCGGAATACTGGCCGCGGTTGCGCCAAATCTGCGATCAGCACAACATCTTATTGATCGCCGACGAAGTCATGAGTGGGTTTGGGCGCTGCGGAGCGTGGTTCGCCTGGCAAGCACAAGGATTGACCGAAGCCGGCCATCCCGCCTGCCCAGACCTATTCCTCATGGCCAAAGGGCTGACCGGCGCACACATCCCACTGGGTGCAATCTGCGTGAGCGAGCGCGTAGCGGCTTACTTCGACGCACACACCCTGGAAACCGGCCTGACATACAGCGGTCATCCCTTAGCCTGCGCCGCCGGCGTGGCAGCCCTCCGAGCCTATGAAGAGGAGGGGCTGATCGAACGGGCCGCCCAGCTTGGCGCATGGATGTTCGAGCGACTGCACGCTATACAGCGCCACCATGCGTGTATCGGCGACGTGCGCGGCATGGGCTTATTTGCTTGCATCGAGATGAGCGAGAACACCTTTCCCGAACCACTGCCCTGGCTGAAGCGCCTGGCGCGCACAGCATTGCAGCACGGCGTTAGCGTGGCCGTGCGCAGCAACTTGCTGTTCATTTGCCCACCGCTGGTGATCGAGCAGCCCGATCTGGACTGGGGCTTATCTGTGATAGACAAGTTGTTGCCGGCATAGCATCGCGTGCCGCGTAGTGTGCCGGCCAGGCACAATCAGTTTTAATCTTGTTAAACAGGAGGAGCACATGGCTGCTAGAACACAACCGCTGAAAGCCGGCAGGCAGACAAAAAGCAAGCCGGCTGCCCAAAGCGGCGCCCGTCGGCGCGCCCGCTCAGCGGCGCAGTCCACGTTGGTGATTACCTATGCCAACTTGAGCACCGCGCTGAGTGATCCACGCGCGCTGCGCCAGTACGACCGCGCCTATGAGACGGTGAGCGCCGAGTTGGGCCGTTCTTACCCCTTGCTCATTAACGGTGAGCCGCGCGCGGCAATTGAAGAAACGCCCAAGCGCACGCCCATCAATACAGATGTTATCCTCGGCTACGCCGCAGTCGGCTCGATTCAAGACGCGCAAGACGCCATCGCGGCCGCTCGAGCCGCTTTCCCGGCCTGGAGCGCGCTGCCTTGGCGCCGGCGTGTAGCAATGCTGCGCAAAGTGGCCGCGCTCATCAACAAACGTCTGTTCACCCTCTCGGCGTGGCTCAGTTTAGACGTGGGCAAAAGCCGCGCCGAGGCGCTGGGCGATGTCAAAGAAACCGCCGACTTGATCGACTACTACTGCGACCAAATGGAAGCCAACGCCGGCTTCATTCGCGCAATGCAGCCTGAGGAAACAGCGCAGACGCGCAGCATCCTCAAACCATACGGCGTGTGGGTGGTGATCTCGCCATTCAATTTTCCGGTGGCGCTCAGCGGAGGGCCGATGGGCGCAGCGTTGGTCGCCGGCAACACCGTTGTGCTCAAGCCGGCCAGCGATACGCCGATCAGCACCTGGCACCTGGCGCAATGCTTCCTCGACGCCGGCCTGCCGCCAGGCGTGGTCAACTTTGTCACCGGCCCCGGCCGCACAGTGGGCGAGGAGCTGGTTTCAAATCCAGATGTGGCCGGCATGACGTTCACCGGCTCGTTTGAGGTTGGTTTTAACATCCTTAAACGATTCAGTATTCGTTATCCGCGACCGTGCGTAGCGGAGATGGGCGGCAAGAACCCGGTCATCGTCAGCAACAAAGCGGATTTGAACAAAGCGGCAGAAGGAGTGATGCGTTCGGCGTTCGGGCTAAGCGGCCAGAAGTGCAGCGCTGCGTCGCGCGTGTACGCCCATCGCCAAATCAAAGATCAGTTCGTCGGCATTCTGAAACAAAAGACCGAAGCGTTGAAGATCGGCGACCCCACTCAAGCCGGCGTGTTCACCGGGCCGGTGATCAACCGCACCGCCTACGAACGCTATCAACAGTGCGTGGCGCAGGCAACGCAGGACGGCGGTGAAATCGTAGCCGGCGGTTACCCCCTGACCGAAGGCGAGCTTGCCAAAGGCTTTTACTGCGCGCCGACCATCGTAGATGGATTACCGCGCAACCACGTCCTTTTCAAGGAAGAATTGTTCCTGCCGTTCGTTGTGATCGGTGAGTATGAAGAGCTAGACGAAGCGCTACGCGAGGCGAACGACAGTGTGTACGGCCTGACGGCAGGTTTCTACAGCCGCGACCGCAAGGAAGTGCAATACTTCCTCAACCATATTCAAGCCGGTGTGGTGTACGTTAATCGCGAGAAGGGCGCCACTACCGGCGCCTGGCCGGGCATACAACCGTTTGGCGGCTGGAAAGGGAGCGGCAGCACCTCGCGCGGCGGCGGCGGGGTGTATTACGTGCAACAATATCTGCGCGAGCAAAGCCAGACGATTTGGCCTGGATAGCACTTTGAAAACGTGGACCGAGGATAAGCCAACTCAAACGAGCGCCGTTGCGCGCAGAAGAAACACTGGCCCGATGAGCACAAAACTGTTATCGATGCGCGACGCCATCGCCCGCTATGTATTCGACGGCGCTTCTGTGGCCATCGAAGGGTTCACCGCCTTTATTTGCTTTGCCGCCGGCCACGAAATCATCCGTCAGCGCAAGCGCGATCTCACCCTGATTCGCATGACGCCGGATGTGATCTATGACCAAATGGTGGCAGCCGGCGTCGCGCGCAAGCTGGTGTTCAGCTATCTGGGCAATCCGGGCGTCGGCTCATTGCATTGCATTCGCCGCGCAATTGAACAGGGCATACCGAGGCCGTTGGAGATCGAGGAGTACTCCCATTTCGGCATGATCGGCCGCTATGTCGCCGGCGCGGCCCGTTTGCCGTTCTATCCGCTGCACAGCTACACCGGCTCCGATCTGCCCAAGGTAAACCCGCACATCCGCTTTGTGCAGAGCCCATACGGCGAGGAAAAGGTAGCCGTTGTGCCGCCGCTGAATCCAGATGTAACCATTGTGCACGCCCAGCGCGCCGACATCGCCGGCAACACGCAGCTATGGGGCCTGCTCGGCGTACAGAAAGAGGCGGCTTTCGCTGCGCGCCAGGTGATCGTCGTAGTGGAAGAGATCGTGGACGAGGCCGCCATTCGGTCGGATCCGAATCGCACGCTCATTCCGGGCTTGATCGTCAACGCGGTAGTGCATGAACCGTTTGGCGCGCATCCGTCCTACGTGCAGGGCTACTATGACCGCGACAACCCCTTCTACCTGAAGTGGGACGAGATCTCACGCGATGGGCAGCGCGTATCCGATTGGCTGGACGAATGGGTGTACGGTGTGGCAGATCGGGCCGAGTACGCGCGCAAACTCGGCGCAGCTACCCTGCAACGTTTGAAGCCGGGCGAGGCCTGGTCGCAGCCGGTGAACTATGGAGCTTATCGATGAATGCGCAGGCCACATCGTTCACGGCGTCTGAGATGATGATCGTTACCGCTGCGCGCGCATTGGCCGGCGCACACACGGTGTTCGTGGGTGTGGGCTTGCCCAACATCGCCTGCAATCTGGCGCGCCGCACCGTAGTGCCCGATCTAGAACTGATCTACGAGGCCGGCGCATACGGCGCATCCCCTGCCCGCCTACCCTTGTCGATCGGCGACCCGGCCTTGGTCAGCGGTTCGATTGCAGTGATGTCCCAGGCCGACCTATTCAGCTTCTATCTGCAAGGTGGGCGAGTAGAGGTGGGCTTTCTGGGAGGCGCACAGATTGATCGCTATGGCAACCTGAACACCACGGTGATCTCGGATTACACAACGCCAAGCGTGCGGTTGCCAGGCAGCGGCGGCGCATGTGAAATTGCCATTCACGCCCAACGTCTGCTCTACATCATGCGGCTGAGCAAGCGCGCCTTCGTGGAGCGCCTTGATTTCACCACCAGCCCCGGCTACTTGAGCGGCGGCGACGCGCGCCGGCGGCTGAATATGCCGGGCGGCGGGCCGCACCGTGTCATCACCGACAAGGCGCTGTTCGACTTCGAGACGCCAACGCGCGAGATGCGGCTGGCGTCCCTCTATCCCGGCGTCAGTGTTGAGGAGGTGCTGGCCCACATCGGATGGCCGATCGCCAGGGCAGAGACACTGCAAGTCAACGAGCCGCCGACGGACGAAGAACTGCGCTGCATCCGTGAGGAGCTGGACCCACTCGGCCTGTATCGGCTGTGACGAGCTGCTTTCAAAACACAACAGGAGCTTGCCCAAGTAGGGTGCTACTTGGCCGCAACCAGACGCGCTCCCATCGCACCGAGGAACAATCCGGCCAGCGGCAGACCCACGTCGTAGCCGGCGAGTTGGGCTGCTACAGCTAAGCGTGCCCACTGCACGGTGGTCCAGCCGGCCGAGCGAAACGGATCAAACACACCGGCTGCCTCAAGCTGAGCAAACGCGCTCTCGGCATACACGGCAAAGTGGCCGTTGAACGCCATAATCAGCAAGAACGCCGTCGCCGGCAACGCGCTGATCAAGCCACCCAACAAGCCGGCCAGGGCGCCGATGCGCACCGCTTCGCCGGCGGGGGCTGCCTGCGCTGCCTCGCGGGCAGCCAGCGCGCCGGCCCCGGCCAGCGCCATACTGACCAGCGCAGCGCCGATCAGCCACTGCGCCACGCTCAGCGACAGTTGCTGGGCCAGCAAAATCAGGCCGGCAAGCAACCCTGCAATCAGCCCCGATCTGATCGACGCACAACGCGGACACAATTCCTGCGAACGGGGCGTCGGACGAGAATCAGCACGACGGCCCAGCATGGCGCATCATGCTCGGCGTTGGAACAAATCATCCACCGCGTCGGCGAGCTGCTGCAACGTCGCCACCTGATGCACCGCATCGCACAACGGCGCATAGGCCGGCATATCGCTGTCACCCTGCCCCCACATGTACGGCGGCTCTGGGTTCATCCACACAATACGCCGCGCGCGCCGCTTCAGCATCTGCACCAAATCTACGCGGGGATTGTTGTAATTGTTGCGGCCATCACCGACAAAGATCAACGTCGTGCGCCGATCAACTGTATCTAGAAAAGTTTTGGTAAAGGTGACCAGGCTATTGCCCAGGTCGGTGTTGTAGTGGCCGGGAGGGATGCTGTGCAAGACCAACGGCACGGCATCCTCGGGACGATGCTCGTTGAACGGTTGGCTGATGTCGTGAATATCATCGATGAACGCGAACGAGCGGGCCTTGCTGACTTGATCTTGCATCTCATAGACCATTTGCAGCATGAACTCGGCCACCGGACGCATGGAAGTCGAGACATCGACGATTACGGTCAACTTGGGCTTGAGATGACGCTTGCGGAGCCTGATCTCCAGAGGCACGCCAGCGTAGCGTTGATTGTGGCGGATGGTGGATTTGGCGTCGAAATAGCCCTGCCGCGCGCGGCGCATGCGCAAGGCAGCGCGCGAGCGTAAGCGGGCCACCAGCCGGCGCACATGGTTTCGCAGTTCGGCCGTCTCTGCCTCGTTCAGCGAGGACAGCGGGCGATTCATCAAATCGTCGATGCGCCGGCGATGCGGCGTATCGTTCGGTTGATTGAGCATGCTCTGGCCGACAAAGCGTGAGACTTGCTCGCGCATGATGTCGGCGTTCTGCTGCACAGTTTCGCTCACCTCTTGGCGCGCCTGGCGTTCCATACCCTGTTGCTTGAGCTGCTTCATGAGCGCTTCGAGGGCATCGCGCAGTTGTTCGGGCGTTAGGCCGAGCTGACGCAACATGCGCTCGGTCAACCAGTCGCGCACGGTTTGGTTCATGCCGCGCATTTGCCGGCTGATGCCGGCCTTGCGCGCCGCCTCGCGCAGTTGTTCGTCGGACAGTCGCTGGCCCTGCGTGAGCATGCGCATCAACTCCTGGAGCTGTTGGCGCAACTCATCCAGGGCGCGCTCCAACATCTGCTGTTGCTCTTTGGTCAAACCGTGCGGCGGCTGCATGTCCGGCCCGCCACTGCCGAAGTAAAGAGGGAAGATTTGCTCGAAGACGGGCACATCGGCCGGCTCTTTGATCAACGTCGATTTAAGCGCGTGCTTGAACACATCCCGCTCCAGCACGCCAACAACTTCAATGGCTTTCAACGAGTCCACCGACTCGGCCAACGACACGCGCACCCCATTCGAGCGCAACGCCGACACAAATTCCACAATCCGACTATCCACGCCGATCCCTCCATCATCACAAACCACCCAGGCAACTCAGGCTCACAGATCGCATAGACCGATGCCCTTCATCGCACACCGACATCACGTCCTTTGCCGGCGCTCAGCGCTCGTCGCGCGCGCTGGATATCCGATTCGTGTTTCAGAATCACGGTCAGTGTGTCGTTCAACGTTTTATCGTCCAGATGGCGCGCATTGATGGCAACAAGCGCTTTAGCCCAATCGACCGTTTCTGCCACACTGGGCGACTTCTTCAAATCCAGTTCACGTAGGCGCTGCACAATTTCGACGCACTGGCGGGCCACGTTCGGGGCCAGGTCCGGCACACGCATCCGCACGATGTTCAGCTCTGACTCAAGCGAGGGGTAATCGATGAACAAATACAACGCGCGCCGCTTGAGGGCTTCGCTCAGCTCGCGCGTGTTGTTGCTGGTCAGCACGACCATCGGTTGGGTGCGCGCCTTGAGCGTGCCCAACTCCGGCACGCTCACTTGAAAGTCGCTCAGGACTTCCAGCAGAAAAGCTTCGAATTCGGCGTCGGCGCGATCGATCTCGTCGATCAGCAGCACAACCGGCTTGTCGCTCATGATTGCGCGCAAGAGGGGGCGCGGCAACAGAAAGCGCATGGAGAAGAAAACATTTTCTTCGCCCGCCAGCCGGTCCGCAGCTTGGGTCAGCGTCTGGGCTTCGCTCACAATCTGGCTGAGCTTGTCGCGCAAGAGCTGCGTGTACAGCATTTGCTTGGCATATTCCCATTCATAGAGCGCCTTCGATTCATCCAGACCTTCGTAGCATTGCAGACGAATCAGTTCACGCCCTGTGGCAGCGGCCCATGCCTTCGATAGCTCGGTTTTGCCGACGCCGGCCGGCCCTTCGGCCAGAATCGGTTTGCCCATCTTCTCGGCGAGATACACCACCGTAGCAATTTCATCCGACGCAATGTACTGCTGTTCCAACAACCCCGACTTCACATCCGCAATCGACTTGAACATGGTTCAACTCTAACACAGCCGGCCTCTCTGATTGAGAGTGCCTAAACCTAACGATATCGGTGTGACCGGCCTGAGATGGATCGTATCGCTGAGAGTCGGTTCGCGGCGATAGCGCACGCAGCAAAGCCGGCGACTTTTACCCGGCGCCATTCGGGTTGTCGCCGTGGGACATCCTCCGCAGTGCAGCTTGTGCTCCGGCGCTGCGATCGGACTGGACGCCCGCTTACGCGGGCGTGACGCGCTGAGCCGGCCGGCCTCCTCATAGACGTTGGATGGACGCTTGCTTAGCGACTCCCCTCATCGCATCGCACACAAAATCAGTTAAGATGCCCTCTGTAAATAGTGTGTTGTGCCGGATCGATTGCAATTCAGGAATAGCTATTCATGAAATCACCCACCCCTCATTCGAGTCCGTTGCGTTCAGACTCGTGTCCCAACTGCGGTGCGCCGGTCAACCTGACCGACATCGCCCCCAACCAGACGCACGTTCGGTGTGACCATTGCGGCTCATCGTTGGCGCTGCCGAAGCGCGACAAGCCGGCTCCACCTCCCAATCCGCCAAAGGAAGTGATCGTCGTTCGGCCACGCGCACGCAGCAACGTGCCGGGATGCCTGGTCAGCCTGATGATGCTGGGCGTTTTCGCTGCCGCAGTCCTGATTCCGTTGTGGGAATCCGGCGCGTTGGCTGCCTGGCTGGGCATTCGCACCAGCGCGCCGCTCGCCGGCCTGCCGGCGCTGCTGCCGCCGGCGCGCGTCTTCGGCGCGCCGTATCTGATGCCACGCCAAGACGACGGCCCGCTGAACGTGTTGTATCTGAGCACCAGCGGCGACCAAACTGTTGTGGTCAACTACGATCCCGCCGCACGCAAAGAGAACTGGCGCAGCACGCCAATGGACACCTCCTTCACAGAAGTGACACTCGCCGCCGACGCCGAGCGGGTGTACGTCGCGCATGACAACACCCTGGCGGCCCTCAACCGCAGTGACGGCGCAACGGCTTGGGAGATCGCGCTGGCATATGGCCTGAATCCACAGTATTTCTGCGAGCAAGGCGCCTGCCTACAGGTGTTCGGCGAGCAGGTGATCGCTCGGCTGAAGGATGGCACACTGATGGCATTGGAGGGCACCACCGGCCGCGTGCTGTGGACGCTGCGCCTGAATGCCACCAACGGCGGCGTGTTCAACATCGCCGGCAATCCGGGCGTCGTGGACAGCCTCGACAACAAAACCAACGCCGCCCAGTTCGAGGTGTTCGATGCGCGCACCGGCGCGATCATCCTCCAGATCGCGCCGCGCTTCGAGGGTAAGCGCAGCTATGTCTCTACAGCCAGAGTGAGCGACGTGTATGTCCTCTCTCCCGATGGGCGCTTTCTGTACGTCATCGGTGGGGCAAGCACAGCAGCCGTGTGGAAGTTCGACACACGCAACGGCGAACAGCTTTGGTTATACGAGGAGAGCGACCGGAGCCGGCCCGCACTGCTGCCCTTCATCGGCCAGCCCCCTTACCCCGCCTCCAACAGCGCCCTGTTCGTGATCGAGAGTTCGAACGATGCAGCAGTGACCCGCCTCGACGCGCAAACCGGCGCAGCCACCCGCATCCTGACAGAGGATCGCTATGAGATTCGCGCTGCGCTGGCCACCGACGACATCCTGGTGATCTCGGCCCAGCCCACCTTCGACCGCTCGAAGACAGAGCTGTGGGGAGTGAACTCGGAGACCGGCAAGCGGGAGTGGCAGATCGGCCTGAAGACGCGCCATGCCTTCGATGATTGGACGGTGGCGCTGCACGATGGCCGGCTGTTCCTCGCGCAGACGCAGTGGGAAGATGGGCGCGCGCTTTTCGACGCCCTCAATCTGCGCACCGGCGTCAGCGCCGGCCAGGTGTCACAGACTCTCGAACGCGCCGATCTGAACGGCGCAGCCTTCGGGCAGGGCGTGGCGTGGCTCAACATCGCCAATACTCTGTTCGAAGTGAGCATGGCCGATGGGCGCATCCTGTCCAGTTGGCCGTGATAAGATTTGGCGTGACGTGTCATCTGCACCGACGCCCAAGCAGTGGTTCGTATTCATCCTGGTGAATATCCTTGTGTCAGCAACCACGGCGCTGCTGGTTGTGCGCACGCTGTTGACGCCCGACCCCTCTGCGACATCCGGGGGTGCTTCCGCGCCGATCAGCGTTGCCGGCCCCAGAGCAGCTTCTGCGCCCGCTACAAGCACTGAGACAGCTATCCCACTACCAACCGAAACAGCCACCGCGCAGCCCGAAGCATCCACAACACTGCCTTCATCGGCAAATCCGACGCCCACTTTATCGGCCATTGCAGCAACGTCTCCGCAGGTGCGCATCACCACGGTGCTCTTTCCAGGCCAGTTGTCTCGCGAAGTCGTCGTATTGGTCAACGAAGGCGACACGGTTGACCTGAGCGGTTGGACGCTGGCCTCCTCGAACAACATCACCTACACATTCGGCAACATCACGCTGCTCAAAGATAGTTTCATCAACCTACACACCACCACAGGGGCCGACGTGCCCACCGACCTGTTCTGGGATCGCAGCGAGCCGGCCTGGAAAGTGGGCGACGTACTGACGCTGTCTTCCAAAGAAGGACGGGTCATTACATCATTCACCGTCCGCCAGCAACCCTAAGCGCGCCAGGAGAACTGTTTGATCGGATGATCACACTTGTCGACCTGAAGAAGCTGCTGAGTGCCGGACCTGGCCAACGCATCGAGGTGCTTAGCCCGGCGGTGGCCACACCAGAGCGCATCGCGCGCAGCCTGGCTTCGCTGGCAAACAGCAAGGGCGGCGTCTTGATCGTAGATTTAAACGCGCCAAGCGGTCGGCACACCGTGGATGTCAACGCCGGCGACATACGCGATCGCGCCATGCAGGCTTTGTTGATGACAGAGCCACATTTGATTGTGCCGCTGCCTTACCTGTTGCCGGCTGAACCAGAGGGGCTGCCGCAGGCGCTGATTGTGGAAGTGCCCGATGGATTGCCGCACGTGTACAGCTTGGAGGGGCGCTATCTTGGACGCAACGGGGCGCGGATTGTTCCGCTGCCGGCGCGCACGTTGCGCGAGTTGATGCTTATCCGCAGCGATGATGCCCGCGAGTGGGAAGCCAAATCGCCTGCGGGCAGCGGCAAGGATGATCTGGACTGGGCGCGCGCGGAAAGCTATGCCGCCGCACACAGTTTGAAGGAACCAACCGTAGAAGACGTGCTGTTGCGGCGCGGATGCATCGTGATGGCAGGCCGGCGCGTGCGGCCCACCTACGCCGGCCTCTTGCTATTCGGCCGGCAGCCGCAGCGCTGGGTGCGCGGAGCAGAAATCATGGCCGTGCGCTTCAACGGCGCCAGCATGGACGACGTGTTTATCCGCCAGACCATCGACGGCGTGTTGCCGGATCAAATTCGACGCGCCGAGTTGTTCATCGCCGAAAATCTCAGCCGGCGCGCACGCATAGGCAACTGGCGTCGCAGCGAAGAAACGCTTTACCCGCCCGGCGTATTGCGCGAGGCAGTGGTGAACGCCGTAGCCCACCGCGACTACCGCCTGATCGGCAACCAGATTCACCTGCTCATCTTCAGCGACCGCGTGGAGGTACGCAGCCCCGGCAAATTGCCCGGCCACGTTACCTTAAAAAACCTGCTTCACGAGCGTTACTCGCGCAACGAGGCCATCGTGCAAGTGCTGGCCGATATGGGTTTCATCGAACGATTAGGCTACGGCATCGACCGCATGGTGCGGTCGATGAAAGAAGCCGGCCACGATGCGCCACAGTTTGAAGAAACCGACGGTGGTTTTGCCGTCACGTTGCGCGCGAAGCCGGCGGCGGTTGCACAAATCCCCGGCGATATAGCCACCGACCGCGCCGGCGCGCTGCCGCAGACGCCCCAACAACAGCGTCTGGACAAAATGATCGAGTATCTGCGGGCCCACGGCCGCATCACCAACCGCGAATACCAGGAGTTGTGTCCCGATGTCAGCGCCGAGTCGCTGCGCCGTGACTTCGTTGAGCTGGTGGAAGCCGGCATCATCCTGCGGGTGGGGGACAAGAAAGGCACGTACTACATTCTGAAGTGATAGCGCGCCTTACGGGCTTAGGACACTCGCCCGCTGCGCTGCGCGCGCCGAAAACCCTGCTGGATATCTGTTAGACGAGCCGGCAGGTCGCCGGCGCAGGCACTTGCAGGGAGTGCAAAACGGTCGTATAGTTCACCCAGGCTTATACAACCCCGTATTCCACAGGAGGTGTGGCTGATATGAACAGAACGGGATTAAGCCTGGCACATTGGCTTACAGTGTGTGCGCTCGCGTCCTCGTCCGTCGCCCTCATCCAAACCACATCGGCGATAACACAGTTTAACGGCAGGATACAGAAGCCGGTCATCCCCTCATCGCGGGCGGTGCTCACGGTGAACAGCATGCCGCAATCTCAGCGCAGAGCAAGAGGTTCTGACCTCGAAAGCGAGGCAGTCGTCGATGTTCAGTCCGGTGAATCTCGGTCGATCAGCGGTTCGACATGGCTGAACCTGGGAACCCAGATCGGCCCAGCGCTCAACAACGCCGTGAACACGATTGCTGTCAGCGGGACGGACGTATATGCCGGCGGCAGGTTCGAGGACGGCGGTGATAACACGAACGCAGATCGCATCGCACGCTGGGACGGCAGCCGGTGGCACGCCCTCGGCAGTGGTTTGTCCAGCGGCACTGTGTACGCCCTCGCCATCAGTGGGACGGAGGTGTACGTCGGCGGCTCATTCGAGGACGCGGGGGGCAATCCCAACGCAGACAACGTCGCACGCTGGGACGGCAGCCAGTGGCGCGCACTGGACAATGGGCTGGGCGGTTTCGATAGTGGC
>JANWVJ010000189.1 GCA_025056895.1 Thermoflexales bacterium | reverse complement strand
GCAGTTGTATCAACGCCACTCAACACCACTACATCAACCGAGTTGAGTGCTGCCGAGTGATCCGGAAAGCGGGCGGGTGCAATGCGAGCCACGTAACTTCGTCCGTTAAAAGGGGTGCTTAAATCGGCCAGAAAGTTGAATGCATCCGGCGGCTCACCCAACGTCAGCACGAGCCGATCTTGAGCCGAGAGAGGGCGCAGAGCTGATTGAGCGGTCGCCAACACTCGCCCGTCGCTAACCCATTCGACGGTCACAGGGCCTTCGGTGGGCGGCGCATAGATCATCCATTCGCGCGGTGCGCCGGGCGTCAGCGAGACCGGCGCCAGATAGCGCGCCGTAGTTTCCTCGGCCAAGACGAGCCTCAGTTCGCCATCGACAGCACGCGGGCCAACAGCACGAACATACACCGGCAGCCAAGCGCTGGTCTTGGCGTAGCCGTCGAAACCGGCTTCCACTTCTAACGTGAGCGGTGCGTCTTCCTGTTGAAAGGGGTGAGCAATAACAGGCACAGCGCCAACCATCAGGCCGATTAGAAGGGCGCTCAACGCGGCGGGCCGAACTGACTTCATGCGCTCCATTCTATCTTTCCCTCTCACGTGTTATCGTCTGCTTGAACCATCCCCTACATGGTATGCTCAGGTCGCGCGAATGATCGTAGAAGTTCCTATCGAATTCATCATCGGCCTGAGCGCGCTAATACTGGTTGCCTTCGTGGGCTTGCTGGGCGCGACGGGATACGTTTATCTTCGGCGCAGGGCATCGCGGCGGGCGTTAGAGCAGCGCGTCGCCGAGCTGCAAGCCCTCAGCAACGCCGTGAATCGCATTGCATCCGCCTCGCTGGATGAAGAGGCCTTATGCCGGCTGGTGTACGACTGTGCGGCGCAACTGGTAGACGTGAACAGTTTCCAGTTGGGTCTGTTTGAAGACGACGACTACGTGATAAAAGTGCGTTATGAGCGCGGTGTGCTCAAGCCGCCGGCGCGCTTTCACTTGGGCGAAGCCAAAGGCATCGTGGGATGGATGCGCGACACGGGCAATTCACTGCTGGTGCGCGATTTTCAGACCGAAATGGACAGCTTGCCGGCGCGGCCACGTTACACAAGCGATCACCCGCCCCGCTCGGCTGTGTTTGTGCCGATGGTCACCGCCGAAGCCATCATCGGCGCGATTTCAATCCAGTCGGACACACCCAACGCCTACACCGAATCTCATTTGCGGACGCTGAGCATCGTAGCCAACCAAGCCGCTTCAGCAATTCAAAATGCGCGCGCGCTGGCGCGCGAAAAGGCACGCGCGCGTCAGCTTGAGCTGGTAGCCGAGGTAGCGCGCCAAACGGCGACCATTCTGACCACTGATGAGCTGCTGCCGCGGTTGACGCAGGCCATTCGTAACACATTCGGGTATTACTTCGTCGGTCTGATCTTGCTGGACGAGGAATGCGGCGACCTAGTGTTTCGCTCGGCCAGCCACCCGGCCATGATCGGCGTCCGACTCAAGATGGGTCAAGGACTGATCGGGGTCAGCGCGCAAGAGCGGCGTATGATCGCTGTGCCCGACACTTCCACCGATCCGCGTTATCTGAGCATGAGCGCTCTGCCGCAAACGCGCAGCGAGATTGCCGCCCCCCTGATGATCGAACAACGTGTGATCGGCGTGCTCGACTTGCAGTCGGAGCGGGTGGCAGCGTTCAGTGCAGATGACCAACGCTACATCGAGATTCTGGCCTCGCAAGTTGCAGTGGCCGTTGAAGACGCGCGGCTGTACGAAGCAGAACGTGAGCAAAGTTGGATGTCGATGGCGCTGCTTCAGGTAGCCGAGGTGTCGCGGCGGGCAGAGTCGTTGGAGGACGCACTCACAGCCGTAGCACGGCTCGTGCCAATGCTTACCGGCGTGGATTGCTGCGCCCTGCTGACTTACGAGGCAGCGACGAACTCGTTTCAAATCTCAGCATTGCACGGTTCGCTGTCGCGGGATGAGCATTTGGTCATCGGCGATACGTTGTTGCCGGCAGACGTGCCGGCACTGGAAGAGATGTTGATGACGCGCCGGCCGGTGATGGGGACAGAACGCGGGCGATTGGCTGCGCCGGTACTGGCCGCGCCGTTAATCGCTCAGGATCAGTTGCTCGGCGCGATGTTGGTGGGCCAGAAAGACGGCAGCTCGATCCGAAAGCGACGGCGGGAGTTGCTGACCGGCCTGGCCAATCAAGCGGCGCTGGTGATCGACGCGGTGCGAGCCAATCTGGCGCAACAAGAAGAGTCATGGGTGACCGCAGCGCTGTTGCAAGTGGCGCAGACGGTAAGCGAACAGGCCGATCTCAACGACATCGCCGGCGCGGTGGTGCGCCTGACGCCGTTGCTGGTGAGTGTGGACATGTGCGCCATTTTCGTCCGCGAAGGCAACGATGTGAACCTACGCGCTGCGCAGGCGTATGGCCTATCTCCTGAAGCGCAGGAACAGTTCGAGCGAGACGCGTTCCCAGTTGGGGCTTGGCGCGAATGGTTTCAGAGCAACGAGATGCCATCAGACAGTCCAACTCGAGACGAACGCATCCAAGCCCTACGTCCGGCGCCGGCAGTCGTGGCCGAACGGTTGGGCATAAAAGTATGCGCCGCCCTGCCGTTGATTGCCAAAGGTGACCCCGTTGGGGCAATGGTGATCGGCGTGCACGATGCTGGTCGCTTGCCAGCCGGCCGCGCGCTGAACATTTTGAACGGCATTGCGCAACAAACTGCTCTGGCAATCGATAACGCGCGGCTGTATCGCGAGTCGCTGGAGCGCCAACGGCTGGAGCAAGAATTGTCGCTGGCACGCGAAATCCAAACCAGCTTCTTGCCGAAAGAGGCTCCGCGTGTGGCCGGTTGGGGATTGGCTGCCGACTGGCAAGCAGCCCGCCAAGTGGGCGGAGACTTCTATGACTTTGTCGCTCTGCCAGATGGACGGTATGGGCTGGTCATCGCCGATGTAGCCGACAAAGGCGTGCCGGCAGCGCTGTTCATGGCGCTCTCACGTACATTGATGCGCGCAGTTGCCTTCACCGGCCGCACGCCGGCCGAGGCGCTGCGGCGGGTCAATCAGTTCATTTTATCCGATGCTCGCTCTGATCTATTTGTAACCGTGTTTTACGCTATCTGGAACCCAGCCAACGGCGAAGTAGTGTATGCGAATGCAGGCCACAATCCGCCGGTGCTGGCGCGCGCCAACGGCGAGATCGACTTGTTGCCCGGCCGAGGAGTGGCGCTGGGGGTGATCGAGGAGATCGAACTGGAATCCCATTCCGTTGACATTGGGCCGGGTGATGTGCTCCTGCTCTATACCGACGGCGTGACGGATGCACTCAACGAGACAGA
Source organism: Thermoflexales bacterium (assembly GCA_025056895.1). GTDB lineage: Bacteria > Chloroflexota > Anaerolineae > J036 > Brachytrichaceae > Roseilinea. The sequence goes on along the minus strand of JANWVJ010000189.1, from coordinate 2,045 downwards.
TGAAGCGTTCGGAATGGAGCGTCTGAAGCAAACCTTGGTCTCGGCGCGACACTTATCAGCCGGCGAGATTGTAAAAGCCATCATGAGCGCGGTCGAGCAGTTCGCCTGTTGCGAGGGCGCTTTCGACGACGAAACCATCTTGGTGTTGAAAAGAGACGAACCCTGAAGATCAAAGAATGCTCGCCGGCGCATACACGCAAGACGGTGCGCCCTGTTTGAGCGATTAAGGCGGCGGCGGCGCTGCGATGGGCTGAGCCGGAGGCGGCGCTTGACCATTGTTAAAAAAGCTGTAGGCTGCACGTGCAACATCGGCGATGATCAAGGATGTATCGGCCCAATTCAAAGGAGCGCTGCCGTGCAGCATGACCGCCACGATGTAGTCGCCGCCCGGCGAGCGCACCAGCCCAACGACACCGTGATTGTTAGCATCCCACGACTGCCGGCTGATGACCGTGCTGCTGCCGCTGCCGGCCTCCAGCAATCCATTTAACCGATTGCGAGCCAGCAATTCGAGCATTTGATTGCACTTGTCGGGCGTGAGCTGCTGGGGGAAAAGCAATACCAAAGGGCCGGCATCCAGCCGGCATTGCTCGATCATCTCCAACAGCAACGCCACATCAGCAGGGGTGGACTGAGCGCGTGGATCGGGATTGGTGTTTACATCAGCGCGCGCATTCGCCGGCGTCACGAACGTTGGGGGCAGTGTTTGTTGTCCAAATGGCTGGGCTAGAAATGTGTTCACCAAACCGAGCTTTTTGAGCAATACATTCACTGCCACGACGCCTTGATCGGCATCTCCAGCGCCCAACTCCCGCAAGACTTCGTTAGCGTTCAAACTGCTGCCTTCAACGATCATGCTGGTTAGGCGGTCGATGAGCGCAGGTGAGAGAGGGTCAGCGGCGCGGTACGCTTCGATCAGCAATGGCAGCTTCAGCCAACCGGCAGCCGAGAAAGCAACTTCGCCGTTGAGCGAAAACTCGCGGCCAGAACGCACGTCCTTGACGAACACACCGGCGACATTACCGCCGGCGACAAAGCCGGAGATGCGCACCGAGATCAGGTCACCTAGCACCTGCGTGCCCACATCGGTTAGGGGTACTACATCGACGGGTAAATCCAGCGTGCGGTTGATGCCGGACGACAACGCAGCCAAGACACGATCGCGGGCTTCGGTCAGATTGAGCGCCAGTCCATCTGCTCCGGGCCTTAAGTTCAATGTCCCGGGTTCGGCGCTGGGCAACGTCGGCGGACGATCGTACTGGGCAGCAATGTCGAGCAAATACGCCTGGAGTTTCTCATCGGAATATTGATACGGCGGCGGCAAGCGACTGGGGGACACTTGTCTCAGCACAAAGGGCAGAAACTGATCCATGCCCTGATTGCGCCGCACAATTCTCTCCAACACCAAGCGAGCCACGGCGTCGTTGAGCTTGAATTCGATTTGGGCCGGCACAAGCGTGAGCACCTGGGTCTGATAGCGCAGCGTGAGCGGCGCTTGTAGTGCACGCTGCACACGTTCAATCGCCTCAGGAACGGTCATCCCACTTACATCTACATCGGCCAGATAGGTTTCGCGGGGCAGGCGATCTCGCGTGGCAGCAAAGGAGATCAGGTTTCCGATCAACACCAGGGCCAACACTGCAGCGGCGACCATGCTGCCCAGCTTAAAGGTTGATTTTGGGGAGGGGCGTCGTCTCATTCGGCCGGCGTCTCCATGAAATCATCCACGCGGCAAGCGAGAGCGAGTATAGCGTAATTTAGCTTGACAACCCTACCTGCCTCGCTATACTCAGCCAGGCGTGGATAAAGCGCCTCTCTGTCTGAGCTGCGTCGGGCCGACGCGGCATGCGCCTCAAATCAAACCATCGGGTGCGAATAGACTCGAGTGATCAGCGTCATAAAATCAAGCAAATTGTAGAGGAGCACAATCAACATGACTCTCGCAGAGGCCCTGCAAGGGATGATGAACAACTTCAATCCGGCCAAGGCCAAAGGCATCAACGCCGTTGTTCAATTGAATGCCAGTGGCGAAGGCGGCGGAGCCT
>JANWVJ010000188.1 GCA_025056895.1 Thermoflexales bacterium | reverse complement strand
ATATTAGCCGGCGTCGGAATGTTGAGATCGCCCAGATGAAACGGATAGACTTTGTGACCTTGGGCCTTCCAAGCAGCCGCCATTTCAGAGACGGCGAAAGCGGTTTCAGTGCCCAGATTCTTCAATCGATTTGCAAGCAGCATAACGGTTCGCCTCAATTGCGTGCAGAAGTGCGCGCGATTGCGCGCGCCAGTCGCATCCCGGCGCCGGCGCTGCGCCACCCACGCGGATGAACTGTGCGTTTATCGCGTGAGGCAGCTATCGTAGCATACTTAGCAAAATTTTTAGCGCCTTGACGTCTTGAGAACGACAGGGTTTCAAGGAGGCATCCGATGGTTCAGATCACCGCAGGCGAGCACATGAATTTAAAGTGCATGTGGATCAGCAACGGCAAAATCAAGTTAGCCGTGACAACGGAGCGCGGGCCGCGCGCCATTTTCTTCGCTTGGCAGAACGGCCCGAATCTGCTGGCCGAACTGCCGAACGCTGTGATTGACTCTGCTAACGGCCCGTATTATTTGCTGGGCGGGCACCGCTTGTGGCACGCGCCAGAGTGGAGCGTGCGCACATATTGGCCGGAGACGCAAATCTTAAAAACCGAGACGGGAGCACACGGCGTCTGCGTTCAAGTTCCGCCGGATGGCAGCGCCATCGCTAAAGAGTTATCTTTTGAGATGGACACGCAGGCGGCAAAAGTCGTCGTCACCCACACCCTGCGCAACACAGGATTGTGGACGGTGGAGCTTGCGCCCTGGGCCATCACTCAGTGTGTGCTGGGCGGGGTCGTGTTGTTGCCGCAGCCTGACAAGCCATCGGACGAAGAAGGACTGCTGCCTTCGCAGCGCTACAGTTTTTGGCCATACACCAAATTAACCGACGGACGGATCGCACTGGGCGATCGCATGACGCTCGTTCACACACGGCCGGCCCCACCCACTAAACTCGGCTACTTCAATACGCATGGGTGGATTGGATATTGGTTAAACGGCACCTTATTCACCAAGCATTTCACGCCGGCGCTGCACGCGCCCTACCCCGACTTTGGTTGCAACGCCGAGTGCTATCAAAACGAAGCGTTCGTCGAGCTGGAGACGCTTGGCCCGCTGACCCATCTCCCGCCCAACGCCAGCGTGACACACGTTGAGATTTGGGAACTACGCGACGGAATTGATAAACCGGATAACGAGGCCAAAGCGCTGGAACTGGCGCAGAAACTCGGCTTGTAGCGTGATGGCAGGGCAAGCCAGGCGGCTTGCCCTGCTTACCACCAGGACACAGAAGGTGAGGGCGGCCGGACGGCGCCTGTGCTTACCATCTGAAGAGCCGGCAACCGGCTTCACCTCACCTGGCGATAGGTGCGCTGCTGCGGGTCAAGCTGTGGTGCTCTTGCAGGCTGCGCACTTTCAGCTCTTTGGCGTGCAGCGCGCGCATACCGTTCACGGCCGCCGCCGCCGCACTGAGCGTCGTCAACAACGGCACACGGTTCATCGTTGCTGCTGCGCGGATGGCCTGCCCATCGGTGTAGGCACGCCGGCCTAGCGGTGTGCTGATCACCAGGTCGATCTCGCCACGCTGAATCAAATCCACCACATGCGGCGACCCTTCGCTCACCTTGTTCACCACCGTCGCAGGAATGCCCAGCTTGTTCAACCAGTCGGCTGTGCCGCGCGTGGCCACAATGCGGAAGCCCATTTGATGCAGATCGCGCGCGATTTTGGTAACCGGCCCCTTGTCAAAGTCGTTGACGGTGATCAACACCGTGCCGCTAAGAGGCAGCTTATTGTTGGCAGCCAGTTCGGCTTTGGCGAACGCATGGCCAAATGTCGAGGCATGTCCCATCACCTCGCCGGTGCTGCGCATCTCCGGACCCAGGCGCACGAACGCGCCGGGGAATTTGTTGAACGGCAACACAACTTCTTTGACGAAAAAGCCGTCCACCTTTGGCTCTTCGGTGAACCCAATCTGGTCCAGCGTTTGGCCGGCAGCGATGCGCGCTGCGATCTTGGCCAGCGGTACACCGGTTGCTTTGCTCACATAGGGCGTCGTGCGGCTGGCGCGTGGATTGACCTCCAGCACATACACCACGTCATCTTTGATCGCCAGTTGCACATTCATCAGGCCACGCGCGCCGATGCGCAGACCGATCCGCTCCACGTAATCGCGGATGATGTTCAGGTGGTATTCACTGACTTTGTACGGCGGCAACACACAGGCGCTGTCGCCGCTGTGCACGCCGGCTTCTTCGATGTGCTGCATAATGCCGCCGATCACAACCCGTTGACCGTCGCACACGGCGTCCACGTCAATCTCATAGGCATCTTCTAGATACCGATCGATGAGCACCGGCGCATTCGGCGAGACGGTGGTAGCTTCGTTGATGTACTCGGTCAGTTCATCATCGTCGTACACAATCCCCATCGCCCGCCCTCCCAGCACATACGACGGGCGCACCAACACTGGGTAACCGATGCGATGGGCAACTGCTTTCGCCTCCTCCAGCGACATTGCCGTGCCGTTTTCCGGCTGCGGAATATCCAACTCGCGCAGCACATCGGCAAACTGACGGCGGTCCTCGGCCAAGGCAATCGCCTCCGGTGAGGTGCCCCAGATCGGCACGCCGGCATCCTTCAAGGCTTGGGCTAAATTGAGCGGCGTCTGCCCGCCGAATTGCACCAGCACCGGCACAATGTGTCGATGCCCGTCTTTTTGCTCGAAGGGAGCCGACTCGTTCTCCCACACATTCAGCACGTGCTCCAGGGTCAACGGCTCGAAATACAAGCGGTCGGCCGTATCGTAATCCGTGCTGACCGTCTCGGGGTTGCAGTTGACCATGATCGTCTCGAAGCCCAGTTCTCTAAGAGCAAAGCAGGCATGAACGCAGCAATAGTCGAACTCGATGCCCTGGCCGATGCGGTTGGGGCCGCCACCCAGAATGATGATCTTGGGCCGTTGGGACACTTCGGACTCATCGTAGCCATCGTAGTTGCTATACAGGTAAGGAGTAAAGGACTCAAATTCGGCAGCGCAGGTATCGATGCGGTAGAAACTGGGGCGAATGCCGAGCGCCTTGCGGCGCGCGCGCACCTCCAGGGCGGTGGGGCGACGTGACGTGACTTCATCGTAGCCGGCTAGGAGGCGGGCGATGTAAGCATCGCCAAAGCCCTCTCGCTTGGCCTGCTGCAACAACTCCCGTGGCAGAGTGGCCAGTGTGTGTTGGCTGAGCGCGCGCTCGGTTGCCACCAACTCTTGCAACTGCGTCACAAACCAGGCGTCATAGCCGGCGGCGGAACAGATGCCTTCCACAGAGGCGCCCTCGCGCAAGGCCTGAACGACATCGAACAAACGACCGGCGGTGGGCACGGCCAAGTGATCGAGCGCGCCGTTGGCAGGACGCCCCCCTTCTAGGCCGAGCTTGCCGATCTCCAACCCTTGCACAGCTTTGTTGAGCGCCTCTTTGAACGTGCGGCCGATGGCCATGACTTCGCCGACCGATTTCATCTGCGGCCCCAAAGTCGGATCGGCGCCGGGGAACTTCTCGAACGCCCAACGCGGCGCTTTGACCACCACATAGTCGAGCGACGGCTCAAAAGAGGCCGGCGTCTTCTTGGTGATGTCGTTGGGGATTTCATCTAGAGAATAGCCAACGGCCAACAACGCAGCGATCTTGGCAATCGGGAAACCGGTTGCTTTGGAGGCCAAAGCGGAAGAGCGCGATACGCGGGGGTTCATTTCGATCACCAACGCCTCGCCGGTGCGGGGGTTGACGGCGAACTGGACATTGCTGCCGCCGGTTTCAACGCCCACCGCACGCATGACGATCTTGGCCATGTCGCGTAGACGCTGCAACTCTTTGTCGGTTAAGGTTTGAGCGGGAGCCACGGTGATGCTGTCGCCGGTGTGCACACCCATCGGATCGATGTTCTCAATCGAACAGACCACCACAAAGTTATCTTTGTAGTCGCGCATCACCTCCAGCTCGTATTCTTTCCAGCCCAGCACGCTTTGCTCAACCAGCACTTGATGGGCAGGGCTTTCGACCAGCCCTTTGCGGACTTTGGCGCGCAGGTCTGCTTCATCCCAAGCAATGCCACCGCCACTTCCGCCTAATGTGAAAGACGGACGGATGAGGACGGGATAGGTCAACAAACCGCTGCGCAACAAATCAATAGCCTGCTCGACGCTGGTCACCGTCTCGCCGAGGGGCACCTTCAGGCCGTTGGCCAACATCGCATCTTTGAACAACTGGCGGTCTTCAGCAATTTTGATGGCGTTCACGCGCGCGCCGATGAGCTGTACACCGTGCTTGCGTAAGATGCCGGCTTCTTCCATTTGCGTAGCCAAGTTCAGCGCAGTTTGGGCGCCCACCGTGGGCAACAGGGCGTCGGGTCGCTCGCGCTCAATCACCTTCTCAATCAGGTCGGCCGTCAACGGCTCGACATAGGTCGCGTCGGCAAACTCTGGGTCGGTCATGATCGTGGCCGGATTCGAGTTGACCAAAACAACGCGATAGCCTTCGCGCCGCAGCACTTTACAGGCTTGCACGCCGGCGTAGTCGAACTCGCACGCCTGGCCGATCACAATCGGGCCGGAACCGATTACAAGGATGGAGTGAATGTCTGTTCGCTTTGGCATGAGCGCCTATCTTAAACCATGCGACGAAGCGAGCGAGCACAGCTTTCTTGAGGCAGTCCTCCCACTGTGAGACAGCCGGCTAGGCAGTCGCGGTAGAATCTTCCCTGTCACACATGCACACGTCAGTGAATGGGAGTGAGGCGGCAGCAAGCTGTTGTGTTTTGAAGCCTACACCCCTGCTCGTTGTTATCTCAGGGCCTTCAGGAGTGGGCAAAGACACATTACTGCAACGGCTGCGCGAGCGTGGCCACGACTTTGCTTTCGTGGTGACGATGACCACCCGTCCGCGTCGGGCAAACGAAGTGGATGGGCGAGACTATTTCTTTGTCACGCGCGAACAGTTTGATGCGCTGATCCGCGCCAACGAACTGCTCGAGCACAGCCTGGTATATGGGGACTACAAAGGCATCCCCAAAGAGCAGGTGCGGCGTGCTCTGGCAAGCGGCAAAGACGTGCTCATGCGCATCGACGTGCAAGGAGCCGAAAAGATTCGTCGCATCGCGCCGAACGCCGTCACCATCTTTATTGCGCCGGGTTCGGAAGAAGAACTGATTCGGCGACTGATGGCGCGCAAAACCGAAACCGCCGATGGACTGGCCCAGAGGATTGCCACGGCCCGCGAAGAAATGAAGCGCATCTGCGAGTTTAAATACGTGGTCGAAAATCGAGATAATGAAATTGACGTTGCCGTGGATCAAATCTTGGCCATTATCACCGCCGAGCATTGCCGCGTGGACAGCACGCCGGTTTGCTTGTAGATGACCTCCACTC
>JANWVJ010000187.1 GCA_025056895.1 Thermoflexales bacterium | reverse complement strand
GACACTGGCTGTAAGGCAGGTAACGATTGAGCGCTTATAATCGGGGGATGCAGGATGCGGCGCCCAACGCGCCGGGGCTGCGTTTACTCCAACTCACACATTCACGAGGGAACTGGCTGATGACTCGTCTCAAACTAATTGCAACCGTGCTGTGCAGCGCATTATTGCTCGTTGCCTGTGGAGGCGAAGGAACTCCAACCGGAAATCAAGGGGGCAACGCGGCCACGGCCAATCGCCCGGCCAACACATCCGGCTCAGTATCACCCGGCGCGAGCGGGATCAAAGACCCAGCACTGCTCGGCAAGTGGATCACCGCAGACGGCGGCTCCGGCTATGACTTCAAAGATGACTTCAGCGTTGTAGTCACTATGGTGGGCAGTGAAATCCAGTCGGCCTACAACATTATCGAGGGCGGCAACGGCCAGGGCAAGGTGGAGATCGGTGAACAGTCCGGGGTCATCGTGTGGACATACAAGATCGACGGTGGACGCATGGACCTCACGGCCGAAGGCGGACGAGCCAAGAAACTGACCAAGACGCAGTAACCGCTGCCGGCCTAGGCACGCTCACACGCTTGATGAGAGCGCCGGCGGGCCGCCCAACGCACGCACGGCCTCTTTACACGCCTGGTTCCACACGGCAATCAGGATGTCATCGTGGATCGCATCCGGCGTTGAGTCGTCGCCGGAAAGCCGGCCATGCGCGGCGAGCCAGTCCACCAGTCGTTTCGCACCTTCAGCCCAGGGAACGGTATAGCGAAAACTTAAGTCACGCCGCGCGGCCGTATTGTCGAAGATATTGTTGAACTGGAAGTTGGTCAGTGTCCAGTGCACAGGGTCGGACATCTCTGCGCTGGGCAGCATCCGCGCCAATACCTCGGTCGGGATGTGGATTAACGTCGGCGGCGGAGCGCCAATTGCTTGTGCGACGGTTTCGTGATATTGATTCCATGTCAGAAACTCCTCGCCGGTGACGTGATAGCTTTTGCCAAAAGCATCGGGACTGCCGGCAGCGTGGACAAACGCACGCGCCACGTCATCGGCGTGGCAAGCACACCACAACGATTGCCCGTCCCCATGAACGATGATCGGCTTGCCTTTGCGCAATCGGTCAAGGTATGCCAGACGCATGCCCAGCGAATCGAGAATGAGCGCGCCTTCTGCGTAGGTATAGGCTGGGCGGATTATCGTCACATTCAGTTCGCCGCGCCGGCCGGCTGCACTCAAAATCGCTTCGCAGGCAATCTTGTTGAGCGCATAGCTATTCCGGCCGGCTTGTGGCGCATCCTCGCGATACGGCAGCGCCCCATGCGGATGTGGATGAGCATACACATCCACCGTGCTGCAAAAAATAAGCTGGCCGCAACGACCGCCGAATGCACGCAGATCACTCTCGGCGTCTGAGGGTGTATAGCCGATCATATCGATTACGCAGTCGAACATAGGTGCATCGCGCAGGCGTGACTCGAATTGCGCCGCTTGAGCACGATCGCCCAAGATGGTATGGATAGGCCCGTCAAACGAAATGCCGCCAAAGCCAACGGTGCGCTGCCCCCGATTGAAATGCCACACTTCCTCACCACGCGCCAACAACTGCTGAGTGATGCGCGTGCTGATCAAACCGGTTCCGCCCAGGATGAGAATCCTCATACGGGACAGTGTACTTGCTTTGCGGCACAATAGGGTGCCGATTATCCAAGCATGAACACTGTCTCCTGGCATCACCTCCTGATCAACGGCGGACGCATCGAGCCGGTGGACGCTGGATCAACCGGCGCACTGTTCCGCCTCGTTCTGCCGCCAACTTGTGCCAGCGCATATGCCGACGCCCAACTGGACGACTACACAGACGCAAGCAGCGCGCGCCGGTTCATGCATCTCCCTCCGCGACGGATGGAGATTCGCGCGCGCTTTTCCTCAAATGTGTTAAAAGGTACGGCCGGCTTTGGATTCTGGAACAACCCCTTTACCCAGCGCGGCGATGTAGTCGAGCCGCCATGCACGGTGTGGTTCTTCTACAGCTCGCCGGAGTCAGACATGCGCGTGACACGCAGCACCGCCGGCCACGGCTTCAAGGCGGCTATGCTGAACAGCTATCCATCCACCCATGCAGCAGTCACGGGCACGTTTAACCTGATGACCAAGCTGGGCCGGCCTCTGTTGAACTGGATGCTGCGCCGGCGGGCGCTGGCCGGGCTGGTATTATCGGCGGCACGCGCAACGGTTCAGGCGCGTGAAGTGTTATTGAACGTGGATATGACGGCTTGGCACATCTATACACTGGACTGGCAAACCGATCAGGCGCTGTTCATGGTTGATGGGCGCCTCGTATTGTGCGCACCTCATCCACCTCGTAAGCCGTTGGGCTTTGTGGCGTGGATCGACAACTACCGCGCCACCGCATCAGGTGGGACACGCGCTTACGAGTTTGCATACGTGGACGTGCAACAGGAACAATGGATGGAAGTGGAAATCCGACAGAGATGGTAGAAACATCGGCCACATCCCAGGGCGCAACCCAGCACGGCGTGCCACCCTTGATTGTGGCGTTGGTCGATGACGTGTTCTTTCAGGCGCCGATTGAGAGCGCTGCACACGCCGCCGGCTTCGACCTGGAGTTCGCACAGCCGACAGAGGACATTGTGGCCTGGCTGACGCTGCGTCAACCCAGCCTGCTGTTGATCGATCTCAACATTCGCACATTGGACTGGAGCCGCTTGGTGCTAGCGACTAAAACAAGCCCAGCAACGCGGCGCATCCCCATTCTGGCATTTGGCTCGCACAAGGATGAGAGGCTCTTGTCTCGGGCACGCCAGCTCGGCTGCGACGCCGTGCTGAGCAACGGGGCATTCATGGCCGACCCAGCCAGCCATTTGCGCCGACACGCCCGCCTGAGCGACCCAGCCGAGTTGTTTCAAGAGTGCCAAGAGTCGTTGCCAGAGCTGGCCGCACATGGCATTGAGGCGTTCAACGCCGGCGCATTTTACGAGCAACACGAGATGCTTGAAGCTGCCTGGCGTGCTGAGAGCAGACCGGTGCGCCAGTTGTACCAGGGCATCTTGCAGGTAGGCGTAGCGTACTATCAGATTCAGCGCCATAACTACGTTGGCGCACGCAAGATGTTTCAGCGCGCCTGGCAATACTTAGTCACTTTGCCCGATGTGTGTCAAGGTGTGGATGTAGCGCAACTGCGCTGCGATGCTCGCGCAGCCCAAGATGAGCTTGAACGACTTGGGCCGGAGCGTATTGCCGACTTCCCGGCTAGCCTGTTCAGGCCTATACGAATGGTCGAGCATCGTTCAAGGGCACCTCTCACCTGAAACTTGTGAATATCCACTGCTGATCACGCAACCCGTAATTCACTGTCATGCCATACGACTTCACCAACAAAATTGCTCTCATCACCGGCAGTGGGCGCGGCGTAGGCAAAGCCACTGCACTGCACTTAGCCCGTTTGGGCGCCGATATCGTGATCAACTATTTGCGCAAACGCAGTGCTGCAGAGGAAACGGCGCGCGAGATCGAAGCGCTGGGCCGGCGCGTGCTAGTGGTCAAAGCCGACATCGGCGAGCCGGACAACATCGACCATTTATTTGAAGAAATCGATCAGCAGTTCGGCGGCTTGGACATCCTGGTAAACAATGCCGCTTCCGGTTACGCCCGTCCAATCCTGGAACAGAAAGTCAAAGGATGGGACTGGACGATGAACATCAATGCGCGCGCAGCGTTGTTTGCCTCGCAGAAAGCTGTGCCGTTGATGCAGAAACGCGGCGGCGGGGTCATCGTCAACATCAGCAGCATGGGCAGTGTGCGCACCCTACCCGATTACGCCGTGATCGGCGCGTCCAAAGCGGCGCTTGAAGCGATCACCCGCTACTGCGCCGTCGAGTTCGCCAAGTACAACATTGTCGTCAATGCCATTTCGCCAGGTATCATTGACACTGATGCGCTCGATCACTTTCGGCTGGGACGCGACGTGATGGTACAAGGCGCCATAGAGCGCACGCCAGCCGGCCGTATCGTAACCGCCCAGGACGTCGCCAATCTGGTAGCGTTTTTGTGTAGCCCGGAAGCAAACATGATTCGCGGGCAAGTGATTGTGATCGACGGCGGTTACACAGTTGCCGTGACCTAATTCTCAAAGGAGCGCGCTGAGTGGGAATTGCTGTGCTTGGGTTGTTAGTCTCAATTGTGATGATCGTTCTGGGCGTTGCCACAATCGGTCGGCGCGGCGAGTTGAGCGTTGAACGGACTGCCTCGGAGGGCAACGACGTCAGCGCCAGCGTCGAGGCAAACGAAGAGGGCATCTCCGCGCAGGTAGATTTCTTCAGCGGTTTGAAGCGCGGCTTCTCGTTGTACGGCGAGAAGTCCACGTCGGACATCTTAACGATGATGACGCAGGGCCGGTTGAACGAAGCATGGCCGTGGGCCATGGCAGCTCTAGGGGTGTTGTCGATCTTCTTCTGGGCGCCGCTGATCATCGGCCTGCTGGCCGGCTGGAGCGGGTTGGGGCTGTGGGCCTTCGTCGCGCTGTTCTTCTTCGGGGCGCTCTGGGCTGCTTTTCCACGCCGCACAAAGTGAGCGGCTTCAGGTGCCTGTATCTCGTTGAGGATTGATGTCTATCTGGCTGATTGCGCTGTTGATTATGGCCGGCTTGGCGTTGTGGTGGATCGCAGGCCGGTTGCGCCAACAGATCGGCCTGCCGGAAGGACAGATCATCTATTCAGACGCCGGCGCTTGGCGGCGCAATCAGCGCAGGTTGTACTCTGCACGGCATCGACTAGTTGGAAAGCCAGACTACCTTGTGCGCGATGGCGCGAAGATCATTCCAGTCGAAGTGAAATCCGGCCAATCGCCCCACACGCCGCACCATGGTCATGTGTTGCAACTGGCCGCGTACTGCTTACTGGTGGAAGAGACGTTGGGCGTCGCGCCGGCACACGGCATCCTCCAATATGCCGACCGGCAATTCACCATCCCTTACACACCAGAGCTGCGGAGAGAATTGCTGACCGCATTGGATGCGCTTAGACAAGCGGTCGACTTACCGACCGGACCGGCGCGTAGCCACAGCATCCCGGCGCGCTGCGCGAGCTGTGGCGTGCGCACAGCCTGCGATCAAAGCTTGGCCTAAACAGAAATTGCCCGCCCTGATGGGATGACAAGGCGGGCAGAGCTACTCAGCTTGCTTGCGCAGATTGCAGAAACAACCGGCTCTCAGCCGGAGATCAGCTCTCCACCATCTACCACAATGATTGCGCCGTTGATCCATGCCACGTCTGGGTCGGAGAGTGCGCGGATGGTCTTAGCAATGTCATCTGTGGTCGTCAGCCGTCCGCTAGGGTTGCGGCGCAGAGCGCCTTCAATCAACTTTTCGTTGCCGGGAATCTTGCGTAGAGCAGGCGTATCGGTGACACCAGCCATGATGCAATTGACCAGCACACCATGCTTGCCCAACTCGAGGGCCAGTTGGCGAGTATGCGACTCCAGCGCTGCTTTGGCCGCCGAGAC
>JANWVJ010000186.1 GCA_025056895.1 Thermoflexales bacterium | reverse complement strand
GCAGGTGTGAACACCGGCCGCATCATTGCCTCGCCGGCTGCCAAGCGGCTGGCCGAACAGCGTGGCATTGACCTGCGCCTCGTCAAAGGCAGCGGCCCCGAAGGACGCATCGTCTTAGAAGATGTCGAGAAGTTCGCAGCGGCCATGCCTGCTCCGGTAGCCCAGCCAATCTCCGCACCGGTTCCGCCAGTTGCGCCGCCCGTCGCGCCGCCCGTCGCGCCGCGCACCGCAGCCGGCGTCCGCAAGGCCCTCACGCGGATGCGTCAGACGATCGCCCAGCGCATGACGCAGAGCAAGACCACCACACCCCACTTCTACATCACCTTGCCGGTCGAAATGGATGCGGCGTTGGCGTTGCGTCAGCAGATCAACGAGTCGTTGAAGGCGGAGAACGTCAAAGTGTCGGTGAACGACATGGTGGTGCGTGCTACGGCATTGGCTCTGCGGCGCTTCCCGAATTTGAACGCCTCGTTTGACGGCGACGCGATTGTATTGCACGAGCAGATTCATGTGGGAATTGCCGTGGCTGTAGAAGGCGGTCTGGTGACGGTTACCGTGCGCGACGCCGACAAGAAAACCCTGCGCGAAATTGCGGTCGAGTCGGCAGCGATGGCAGCGCGCGCCCGCGACAACAAGCTGCAACCAACCGATCTGGGCGGCCAAACCTTTACCGTCAGCAATTTGGGTATGTACGGTATCACCGTCTTCAGTGCGATTGTCAATCCGCCTGATGCCGGCATTTTGGCGATCGGGGCAGCGGTTCCAACCCCTGTGGCGCGAGATGGGCAAGTGATCATTCGCACGATCATGAACGTCACCCTCTCCGGTGATCATCGCGTCACCGACGGCGCCGAAGGGGCGCTATTCCTGAACGAAGTGAAGCGTCTGCTTGAGAACCCGTGGGCGCTGGTGCTGTAATCCACTGAGATCGTCTTGCTTTGAACCACACACCCGGTTGCCTTGAGCGCAGCGGGGTGTGTTGTAGGTGTATCATCTCGGCGCGATGGCAGACCGCATTCTGATCTATATCTCGGCAGCCGCCGACCTGTTGGCCGAGCGTGAGGCGCTGGGCCAGTTGATTTCGCAAATGCCCACCTCGTTAGGATGGCGCGTGGAGCAGACTCCGCTTGACGACCGTGAGCCGAATTTGGATGCAGTTGCCACAGCCGATATCCACCTCTTGTTGCTGGGCAGCGATGTGCGCGCGCCGGTCGGTTTGGAGTGGCGCGTCGCTCGGCGCGCCGGCCGTAGCCCGTCTCTCTTTCTGAAACAGGAAGGGTTGCGCACTCAGGCCGGCGATGCATTCGCGCGGGAACTCGCCCGTCATTCTGAATGGCGCCGCTTCAAGACGCTGCACGAGTTGCGCCGTCAGGTCGCCGAGGTGCTGGTCAGCCACATGGCTGGATCGGCAGAACGGTATGCCCTTTTGCCTGAAGAAATCGAGCGCTTGCGCGCCTGGCGCAGGGCGGTTGCAGCGGCCAAAGTGGTTGCCGCCGAGTCCGACTCCGGCGGCGCCGGAGCGAGTGGGGTAATTTTGTCTGCTGAACGTTTCACGCCGTCTCAAGGCCGGTTGATCGGCAGTTGACATCCGACACTTGGGCGCATCGTGCGCCACACGACGTGCGCACGATCAGCTCGGTCGGCAAAACCAGATGTCGCGGTTTGTGCTCGGGATGATCGATCAAATCGATCAACGTCTCGACGGCCAGTGAGCCGCTTTGATGAACCGGTTGGCGTATGGTGGTCAAGGGCGGTCTCGCGCTCACAGCCAGTCCGAGGTCGTCGAAGCCGACTACGGCAACCTGCTCAGGGACTTTTAGGCCGGCTCCGTGGATGACGTGTAACGCAGCAACTGCTAGGATGTCGCCGCCGGCGAATACGGCGTCTGGATGTTGGTTCAGCAGCCGGCGCATTGCTTGACAGCCGCCTTCATACGTGAAGTCGCTTTCCTCCGCCAGTGCGCTATCGTAAGGCAAGCCCGCCTGCGCGAGCGCCTCGCGATAGCCCTCATGACGGTCCAAGCCGGGCGCTGTGTTGCGCGGCCCGCTAATCAGAGCGATACGCTGTCGGCCGAGATCGATCAAGTGACGAACTGCCGCGAACGCTCCGCCTCGGTTATCTACATCGATGTAACTAAGACAGTCGCTGGCGGCATGGCGTCCGATTACCACGCACGGGCGCTTGCTGTCGATCAAGGCGTGTAAAACCGGGTCGTCCAGTTGTGCAGAAGACACGATCACCCCGTCCACCAAGGTCTGATTGAGCAAGCGGCGCGCCATATGTCGTTCGAAGGTCGGCTCAGCCAACCAGAGCGTTACCGAGTAGTCATGAGCGTTGCAGGCCGAGGCAACGGCCTGAATCACGACAGAGAAGTAGGGATCATTGAAGAGATTGGTCACAGGGCGTGGGATCAACAGCCCGATCATGCGCGTGCGCCCGGCAGCCAGACTGCGGGCAACCAAATTCGGTTGAAAGCCGGTTTCTTGGATCACCCGCCACACCTTGTCGCGTGTAGCCGGTCTGACATGCGGACTATTGTTAATGACGCGCGAGACGGTTGTGCGCGACACACCGCTCAGCCGGGCCACTTGATCGAGTGTGAGCATAGTATCTACTCTTCCCTGTCTGTCGTTCGGTTGCTGTTGCGAAAACGCGCCGGCATCAACCACAGGGCAAGCCGGCGTTTGAGAGGACTGTAATGCTTCTGGTAATACCGTTGTCGGCTGCGCCACTTGATCTGTTCAGCGCGCGCGTTCGCTTGGCTGCTGCTGGCGCCGCCGTAATGCTTGACAACGGCAGCCGGCACGCACCACCGTTCCCAGCCGGCTTGCTTCATCCGCATGGCCCAATCCACTTCCTCGGAGTACATCTCGTAGCCAGGGTCGAGCGGTCCAACTTGAGCGATGGCCTCGGCGCGCGCCAGCATTGCTGCACCAAGGGGATGGCCGATCGGAAAGGGCCGGCCTGCGTCATACAGAGCGGGCGGGTAACGTCCGTCGAGTCGTGTGCCGCGAAAACGCCACAGAAAAGGTTGTGTTTCCAACAGGAGCTGTCTCAGGCCGGGAAACTCGAACGCCCCATGTTGCAGGCTGCCGTCGGGGTTGATGAGCTTTGGGCCGCATAGCCCGCAGCGCGGATGGGTGTGCATGAAGTCGAGCAGGGTCGTCACCGCGCCGGGCAGCACCTCTGTGTCTGGATTCAACAACCACACGAAGCGCGGCGGCGTGCTTGAGCCGGCCTGCACAGAGGGCACGGCGAAGCCTAGTCGGTTGAGGCCCAAGTTGTTCCCGCGTACATACCCGATGTTATCGGCGCAGGCGGTCACATCCACCATCGGAAACTCGTTGCGCAGCATCGCCACCGTGCCGTCTGTTGAGGCGCTGTCGATCACGAGGATCGGTGTGTTGGCCGGCGTTTCGCGCAACAGAGACATCAAGCACGTGCGCAACAGGTCGCGCACGTTCCACGACACGATGATGACGCCCAGCTCAGGTTGATTCATGGATGGCTTGCCTGATCGGGATAAGTGAAGTGATGTTCCACAAACAGAATGGCGCGGTCGGGATAGGCTAAATCGACAAACACGGCGTTCTTTTCCTGCGTCGGGTCGTATAGCGACACGCGAATTGCGTAATCGCCGGCAGCCAATTGGGCCGGCACAGTCAGCCGCATGACGCCGATGACCGAATAGCCTACTTGCCAAACGGCGCCCGGCAGCCCGGCTGCGCGCGCAACGGCCAGCTCATTGCCGGCCTGATCGATCAATTGCGCAAAACAATCGAATGTCCAAGCTTCATGCGGCTCATCCGGCAACTCGTCGATGTGCCATGTGTAGATCACGTCCACCGTCGTGCCCGCCTGGAGGTGTGACGGCAGCTCGATGTTGATGAGTCGCCAGCCGATGTTGGTGTGCAGCGGCAGAGCCGGCGCACTTAGCCCGTACACCTGGCCGTACAAGGGCTGCCAGCCCGGTAAGGTGTTCATCCGTTCGGTATTCGATTGTACGGAGCGCGCGCGATACACCGTGATGGCCGCTGAGGCGTTGAGCTGGATAGGGTAGGCGTCTGCATGAACAGGGTGGGTATCGGACAAGGTGACACAGTCGCCGCCTTGAGGAGAGATCATCCACTGATATGAGTCGCCGCGCATGGCCCACCGGCCGGCCCGCGCCAGCCGCCCACTTTCATTCATGCTGATCAGCCAGTTTTGCGGCGCGGCATCGTTCAGTGTGCGGCAGTGCCGGCGCCAAATATCCCGCACAAGCGGTTGCCAATGCAGCGGTAGGGTGGGCAGACGATCTACCGTCGGCGTGCCGAAACGCATATCGCGTATCAACGGTTGAGCCAGCGCGCGCTCAGCGTCGCGCACCACAGCGACCGCCGATGCAACAGCACAGGTGGTCAAGGCCACGCCGGCCAGGACGGTGAGCGCTCTTTTGTTGCTTGCCGACATGAGTGCTCCTAGCGGCAAGGCAGCCAGAATGTAGCCGGCCGGCTGCGTCATCAAAAAGTAAAAATCCAAGAAATCGACTTTGGGTCGTAACACGCCGATGATCATCGCCGACGCCACCGGAAACGCGATCCAAGTTGCCGGCCAACGATGTCCCATGCTTCGGCGCGCGCGCCGAAGAGCCATCGCAAAGCCAACCGCCAACAGCAACTCGACCAGCGCAGAACGCGCTTGCATTGGCCATGCCGTTCCGCGCGTGTCGCTATCGCCGAGCATGGGATCAAGGGTGGTATCAGTGGAGGGGAAGTTATAGCCGCGCCCGCTGGTCATGGCAGCGGTGCGCACGGCGGCGGTGTAATCAATCCGAATCCCGAAGGGGTTGGGCAAAGACGGCCCGATGACCGGAAACTTGTCGAAGCCGGAGCCGGAGGGGTGAGCGGTCCAGTTGCCCGAAACGATGACCAGTCCAAATAGGCCGATTCCGCCGGCCAGCACGGCCAGCGCCGCCGCGACTGCGCCACCCAGCCGGCGTAACGATCGGCCAGCCATTGCCATCGCAACAAAGACTTGCGCCGACACACCGAATGCCAACAAGTAGGTTTGGGAGAATAAAGCGGTGAGCAGCGCTCCGCCGATCAGGCGTTTCCGGTTGACCTGTTCGAGCGCCGGCAAGATCAGCCATGCTGCGCCTACGGCGGCAAGCTCGAGCCAACCCTGCACCCACGTCCCGCGTGCCGTGTAGATGCTCCACGGACTGCTTGCGGCCAGCAGCGCCGCCGCCCAGCCTGTGCGCCGGCCAAACCAGCGCGCCGCCAGGTTGTAGGTCATGGCGACAACCAGCGTGTTGAGCATGGCGCTGAGCGCAGTGGCCGTGAACGGGCTGCGGTCGATCAGCGCAACGAGCGCCCAGAGGTAACTGGCTACCGGTGGGTTGGGCAATCCCACGCTGGTCGATAAACTCACGATTGGCAGGTCGCTCCATCGCCCATCTTCGACCGATTCAACGATGGCGATACCCAAGCCGTGTGGGGAACCGCGATCAAACTCGTGCCGCACAGCATCGAGCCGGTGCACGCGCAACGCAAAGCCCACTACCACTATCAGTGCGGCAATCC
>JANWVJ010000185.1 GCA_025056895.1 Thermoflexales bacterium | reverse complement strand
ACCGACATCCCAGAGAAGAAGGAGAATACCCCGCCCGCTGGCGGCGGTGGCATGGGCGGCGACTTCTAAAGCCGATCCTTCAATCGGTCATGCCATCAAACGGAGGCGCTACCGACGAGCGCCTCCGTTTCTTTTGGCGAGCAGGTCAGCGCCTGCCACAGGTAAGCCGTGCGGTGCAGCCGGCAGATCGAATGGTAAGCTAGCAGCTCGGTGAGTATTCAGGAACATTTTCGCCGTGAATACGCCCGCCGCAAGCCCGGCTGGCGACACAGTTTGTTCATCTTTCAAGAGCTGGTCGATCGGCACGTCCAGCCTGGCGCGCACCTCCTTGACATCGGCTGTGGCCACGCCGATTTTCTGCGGCCAATCTACACCAAAACACCGCATGTTGTCGGCTGCGATCCCGACCACGCTGCATTGATGTTAAACGGCACCATTGGCCTGCGCGTGGCCGGCTTGGCCGAGCACTTACCGTTCACAGACGAACAATTCGATGCCGCCGTGCTGGTCTTTGTTCTAGAACATTTGAGGCAGCCGGCGCGCGCGTTCGGCGAGATTCAGCGGGTGCTCAAGCCAGGCGGCAAGGTGATCTTTCTCACTCCGAATGCCTGGAACTACGCGACATGGTTCATTCGCGCTGTGCCGCACCGCATGCGTGACCGGCTGGCTCAGTGGCTACACGGCCGGCAGCCTGGAGATACCTATCCTGTGCAGTACCGCATTAATACCGTTCGCCGGATTGAACAGGTTTTATCACGGGTGGGCTTCCGTCGGGTCGAGTTGCTCCTGCACGGCGATCCGACATATCTCGGCGTCAATCGGCCGCTCTTCGCGTTAGCATGTGCGATCGAGCGCGTGCTGGAGTGGCCGGCATTACAAGGAGCGCGCGTGCACATTCTCGGTGCATACGAGAAAGCTTTATAGACTGCCAAGCCACACGCATGAGCTGAATGCGCTCAGATACCTACGGCATAGATGGGACTGCCTATTGCTTGCCGGCCAGGAGTTCCTTTGCGCGATCAACCTTAAAATTGCGCTCGGCCACCAGTTGTTGAGCGACGCGCGCAATGTCTTCGCCGGTTGCGCCAGCGGCCATGGCAACCTGCCGTGCATGGAGCGTCATATGGCCGCGTTGAATGCCTTCATTCGCCAGGGCGCGAACAGCAGCAAAGTTTTGAGCCAGCCCAACACACGCCATCACTTCAGCCAACTCACGCGCAGTTTGAACGCCCATGATCTTCAACGCGGCGCGCGCCGCAGGGTGAACCCGTGTCGCGCCGCCCACCATGCCAACAGCCAACGGCAGCTCGATTTCGCCGGTCAGATCACCTCGCTGGTTGACGCGCCAGCGTGTTAACGATGCATACCGCCCATTGCGGGCGGCGTAAGCGTGCGCGCCGGCTTCAATGGCCCGCCAGTCGTTGCCGGTCGCCAGGGCCACGGCATCAATACCATTCATGATGCCCTTGTTGTGGGTAGCAGCGCGATAGGGATCAAGTTCGGCAAACAACGATGCCTCTTGAATGCGCTGCGGCAGGCCGGCTTGTTTCCCAAGGCCGGCTTGCGATGATGTGGCGGATTGGCGCTCGTCTTCTAGTTCGGCGGCAGGAATCACACAGCGGGCGTGCGCCAGCCGTCGGTCCGCCAGATTGGAAAGAATGCGCAGGTTGACCCGCCCGCCCGTGAGTGCTTCGATCTTCGGGGCCAACGATTCGCAGGCCGTGTTGACCATGTTCGCGCCCATGGCGTCGCCGGCATGGTACAACACATGCACCACCAGCATCTCGATCTCGGATTTTGAGTCTGAAGTCAGCGCGGGTGAGTGAAGCAGTTCTGAATCGGCGCTCGAGAATGACCACGGTCGCAGGTCAAACTCACCGCCGACGATGCGGGTTTCGATGCCCACCGAACGAGTGTAGGGGTCGCGAGTGGGCGGATTGAGCACATTGAGCCATTCTATCAATTCTGGCACTGCAGCAGCAATCGCGCGCTGTGCGGCTTCCATGTCCGGCACATCCAACACTTGAATCTGGCCGATCATGATTGGCTCGTCGGCGGCAGCGGTGAAGCCACCGCCGGCGCGGGCCAGCTTGGCCGCGAAGCTACATCCTGCAACGATGGACGGCTCCTCCACCACCATCGGCACAAGCACCTCGCGCCCGTTTACAACCAGATTGGTGACAATCCCCATCGGCAAGGCATAGGTTGTGACCACGTTTTCGATCATGTGATCAGCCTGCTCGAGAGAAAGGCCGTGGCGCAGGGCGGCAACGTCTGTCTCGCCCAGATTGGCCAGTTTGGCCAGCAGATCGAGCCGATCATGCACCGGCAGGTCGCGCAGTTTAGGAAGTGATTGATTTGTCATCGGTCCTGTTCACGCCAGCGTTTGATGTAAGGGGAAGGATCGGCGTTGGGCGAGATTGTACCCGTTACGCTTTTACGAAGCCAGCACCGCGTCATAAACCGCCAGCAACTGCTCGGCAGCGCGCCCCCAGGTGAATGCCCGTGCGCGGTTCAGGCCGCGCTCGATGGCCTGCGCGCGCCAAACGTCATCCGTTGCAGCGCGTAGTAACGCGCCGGCCAAACCATCCACATCGAATGGATCGACCAGCAGGCCGGCATCGCCCACTACTTCGGGCAACGATGATGTGTTCGATGCAACGACCGGTATGCCACATGCCATTGCTTCCAGTGGGGGCAAACCAAAGCCTTCATAGAGCGAAGGAAAGGTGAACACGCGCGCGGCGCGATACACATCCGGCAAATCGGCATCCTCGACAAAGCCGATGAACTGGACGCGCCGGTTTAAATTGAGCCGCGCCACTTCGGCCGTCACCGCATCATACATCCAGCCCTTGCCGCCGGCGATCACTAATTTGAGATCAGGCAGGCGCTCGGCAACCTGCGCAAAGGCCCGCACCAACGTGAGATGATTTTTGCGCGGCTGGAGCGTGCCGACCGTCAACACAAACGGCTCCTCGCCGAGCGCGTATTTATCTCGCACGGCAGCCGACGTAGGTGAAGCGGAGTGAGTAGGGCAAAAGCGCGCGTCGATGCCGCTGTAGATCACGGTAATGCGCTCCGCCGGCGCGCCGTACAGCTCAATCAGATCGCGCGCTGTTGACTGTGAGTCAGCAATCAGATGGTGGGCGCGACGCACTGACTGGGGCACAACGCGCTTGAGGAAGCGCAGCAACTGCGGCGGCGCGGCGTCCGGCGCCCGTTCAAAGGTCAGATCGTGGACGGTCAGCACCGTGCGCTTGCGGGGGGTGGTCGGCGGCAACACAAAATCGGTAGCGTGATACAAATCGCTGCGCCCGCTGAACACTTCCACCGGCACAGGCAGACGGGCGCGGTGCCACAGGCGATACAACCAGCGATCGTTCAGCGGTGTCACAACCCAAGCAGCTCGTCCGTTCGCAACAGCCGACCGTGACAGCGCTGAAGCAGCCGGCCGGCCCATGCAAAACAAGGTGAATCGATGCGGCGAGTCGCATTGCAACAAGGCGCGCACACTCTCGCGCGTCAGGCGGCCAATGCCGGCAGACTGGTGCACGGCGGGGGTGTAGTCGATGGTGATGTGTGCCATCACTCTATTTGATTTCAATTTCGCCCAGCCACAACCGATCGCCGGACGCAGACTCGTCCGGAACAGTGATCGGCAAGCGCTGGCCGGTAGCGCCATCATACAGGCCGAGATAAATGCCATACCGTCCGGCGGGCAGCTCATGGCTCAGCCACACGGCGCGGCGATCTACGATTGGTTGGCCTGTCTGCCAGGCATCAGTGGGGAATAGACCACCGACCGGTTCTCCATCACTCTGGGCTGCTGGCGGCGCATCGAGTGCGCCAACGTGGACAAATACTTTGTAGCGCGCAGAGAGGGGGCGCAGGGCGCGCCAGCGCAACTCCAGCGGAATCAGGCCGGTGGAGCGATAGGCCGTTCGATCAATACGCCCACCTTCGAGTTGAATCGCATCCCCAAAGATAGCTGCAGAGATTTGGTCGGAGGCGCGCAAATGCGCAGCATACACGGCCAGACGAATGTGACCGATCCAGCGTTCATCGGCTTTAAACGCCTGGTGCGCCAACCAGCGTTCGTAGCGTCCTTCAGGATCAGATTCGCGCTCGCCGTAGTACAGCACGAACAATCGCTCGTGCCGTTCGAGGATCGAGTTCATCTGCACGTCCACCGCGCGGTCGTCTGGGTGATAGGCTAATGGGATAGCCGGCGCCAGGGCGCGTTCTGGCCGATGATAGTACGTAAACACTTCCCACTGATTCGGCGCATTGAACAGCACAGCGTCGCCAGGTCGCGCATCCGCTTGTACCAGTTGTGCGATGGCGCGATAGTCGTCGCGGGCATAAGCCGGGTTGTGATAGAGATTGTCGAGCGCAGGCCACAGCAGGATGGCCGCTCCACCCAGCCAGCCCAGACTGATCCCCCACGAGAGGAGACGGCGTGCCGTGCGTGAGACAGGCAGCGGGATGGAAGACAGGCTTGCAATGCCATGACCGGCGAGGACGCACAGCGGCGTCACGGCGACCAGTAAGAACTTCAAATACGCCTCGCGGTACAGGTTCAGGGCAAACAACAGCACGAGGGGAATGACGACTTGAATGCCCATAGACAAGGCCGGTAACAAGCGATCGATAAGCGGTAATCGGTGGCCGGATGAGAGCGGAGTCAATAAGCCGATCAGCGCGAACGCGCTCAAAACAAGCATGGCCGGCGCGGCTGCTTCGAGCGGCAGTGTGCGGCCCACCAGAATCCAGCGCCAGGCGTCGAGTATGGCCGGCCCCAGCTCATATTGCGGGCGAACCACTGTCCAAGAAGTGACTTGGTGCAGCGCGGTCGGCAACCAGGGCAAAAATAAAGCGATGGCTGCCAGCGTGGCGCCGGCGTAGCGCACCCACATCGGCCAGATGTGTTCGAGCGACACGCGAGTGGCGAGCCGGACAACCCACACAGTCACCACCAACAGACCTTGGGCGATCATCACGAACGGGTAAGCGTAGTGGGTGTAGAGGCCGGCGGCGGTAGCGAGCACAAACAGACCGAGCGGGAACGTGCGAGAGGGGGAGCGTGAATCAAGAGGCTGAGATGGAAGGTTCAGAACGACCAGCAGGGCATGGGTGGAGACAGCCGCCTCCAAGGCCAACAAGGCGTACATACGGGCTTCCTGGCCGTAATAGACAGCAAACGGCGACAGGGCAACCAGGGCGGCAGCCAGCAAGCCGGCGCGCGCGCCGAACAGCATTCGACCGCTCAATCCAGCCACTAATGCCAACGCAGTGCTACAAATAGCCGATAGGCTGCGCAGCGCAGCTTCACTCTCACCGAACAACGCGCGCCAACCATGGAGCGCGATGTAATACAGCGGCGGGTGAATATCGCCGGCTGCTCCCTCGATAATCAGTTGCACCGAACGCTCTGCAATCCGCGCGCTGTTGCCCTCGTCATACCAAAACGACTGGGTGCCGAGCTGATACATGCGCAAGGCGAACGCCGTGATCAGCACTACGGACAATCCAAGCGCATATCTCAACACAGAATGATTCAG
>JANWVJ010000184.1 GCA_025056895.1 Thermoflexales bacterium | reverse complement strand
TGCCTTCATCGGTGTAGCCGGCGATAATCGCTTGGCGCTCCTCGCCTCGCACGCCGATCAGCACCAAGGTGAGCTGGGGAGCCGACTGTTCACGCAAGAAGGTCGGCTCATCGACGCGCACGGTAGCCGTGTGGGATACGCGATAGCGCAATGTGCCGATGGCTGTGTCGAGCAACAGGAGATCGCCGCGTCGCAACGATTCAAGCACCGTTCGGTTTTCATCGGAGGCAGGAAGGCCGACGATGTAATTGACCAACGTTCCGGCCACCCAGTACGCCACACGCGCCGCAGCCAGATCAACGTTCCACTCGCCACGCTCGTCGGGCTGAACGGGCACAACATCCAAGGTCAGATTGCGAATGATCAGCCGATTCGGCACGGCGATCGGAGCAGGCGTATCGTTGATGATGATGCGCACCACCTCTGTGATGGGTTGTCGCTCCGCCGGCGCAACGGTTGGCCCTGTAGCCGCGATCGGCGAGCGTCCCAGGTTATCAACAAGGGCCAGGCTGAGCACAAAACAGGCCATGCCGCACACAACGATCAAGGCAATCAAGCTGAAGAGGATCAGCGGGCGACTTCGTGGATCATCCCACAGCGACCCAAACGGGGCGCGCAACGCATCAATCAGCGGCTGCAAGGGCGCAGTCGGCTGCGAGGACTGATCCGCCGGCCCGACACGATCACCCGCCTCTTCAGCCTTCTCCCAGGAGCCAGGCCCTGACGTGTCGGGCGCGGTCTTACCGTCGTCCGGCAGCGGCCAATCATCTGCATCTGAAGGAGGAAGATTCGACGCCATAGGCGTATTTTAGTGAGCGCGCCGATCGGCGCGCTGCGAGTGGATCAGCCGGCGCTGGCAATACCCTGAATGCCACCCTCGGTCAATTTGCGCAGGTCACCGAGCACGGCATCGACCTCGGCCAAGGTGACCGGCTGTTGGGTGTCCTTGTTCAACAGGGCGCCGGCAGCAATCCGCTCGGCAGCCGCCTCGCGAATGGTGATGTTGCGCTGCATAGCTTCCTTCACCAGTTCCGCCGCCGCCATGTAGCCGATGAGGGGATTCAGCGCGGTGGCGACGATCGCGTTCCTCGCCAACCATCCTTCTGCCTTCTGTCGGTTGGCTTTGACCCCCACGACACACTTTGTGGTGAAGGCGTTGACCGCGCCGATCATGACGTGCATCATCTCGAACAGATTGTGGGCAATGATCGGCATCATCACATTGAGTTCGAGCTGGCCGGCCTGCGCGGCCAAAGCGACGGTTAGATCACAGCCTTGCACGTGATAACACGCCATGTTTAGCATCTCGGCAAGAACGGGGTTGACCTTGCCGGGCATGATCGAAGAGCCGGGCTGAACTGCCGGTAAGCGAATCTCGTCCAGGCCGGTGGATGGACCGGAGCTGAGCAGCCGAAAGTCATTCGCGATGCGCGTCAGCGTAATGGCAAGGGTGCGGATCGCGGCGCTCAAGTCGGCCATGTCGGCCATGCTCTGCATCCCCTCGAAGAGATTGTCGGATTCGTAGAGCGGCTGACCGAGTAGCTCGCTCAGGCGCTTGACCATACGGCGGTGGTATTCGGGATGCGCATTCAAACCGGTGCCGGTAGCCGTGCCGCCGATCGGTAGGCGGCGCAACCCATCGGCGGCGCGCGCAATGCGCTCACGGTCGCGGGCAACCGCTTTAGCGTAAGCGCCGAATTCTTGTCCCAGACGCACGGGCACCGCATCTTGCAGGTGCGTGCGGCCCGACTTCACAATGTCATCAAACTCAACGGCCTTGTCGTGCAGTGCGCCGGTCAACCCATCGACCGCAGCCAGCAGCTCCGGCAAACGCCACAAACACCCCAGCCGAATGGCAGTGGGGATGGTGTCGTTAGTTGATTGAGCCATGTTGACATGGTCGTTTGGGCTGATCGGCTTTTTAGCGGCGCTCAAACCGACGCCCAGCAGCTCGCTGGCGCGGTTGGCGATCACTTCGTTCACGTTCATGTTGTGGCTGGTGCCGGCGCCGGCTTGGAACGGATCGACGACAAACTGATCGGCCCATCGCCCGTCCATGACTTCGGTTGCGGCAGCGACAATCGCCTCGGCCAGCTTGGCATCCAGCAAGCCCAAGTCGCGATTCACCTCAGCGGCAGCGCGCTTGATGCAGGCCATGCTCCACACAAAAGCGCGGTAAGGCCGCATACCGCTGATGGGGAAGTTCAACACAGCGCGTTGCGTCTGCGGGCCGTAGTATGCGCCGGCAGGAACGTGCATTTCGCCGAGGGAGTCCTTTTCGATGCGGTAGTCCATGATCTCTAAATTGTTGATTCCAGTTTTAGGTCTTGAATGCCGAGTCATACTGCGCGGCTTCAGGCAACTCGCGCACAACCGCTGTTCAGGCTGTGCCGAATTGCCGGTCGCCGGCATCACCTAGACCCGGCACGATATAGCCGATTTCATTCAAGTGATCGTCGATGGCAGCCAGGTAGATCGGCACATCGGGATGATCGGTTTGCATGTGTCGCACACCTTCCGGTGAGCCGATCAAGCCGACGTAAATGATGCGTTCGGCGCCCCACTTCTTGAGGATATCGACCGTGGCCGTGGCGCTGCCGCCGGTAGCCAACATTGGGTCGAGCACGATGCACACCTGCACGGTCGGACTGACCGGCAGCTTGTTGTAGTACTGCACTGGGCGCAAGGTGCGCTCATCGCGGTACAGACCGATGTGCCATACTTCCGAGAAAGGCAGCATTTCCAGCGCGCCTTCTACCATGCCCAGGCCGGCGCGCAAAATCGGCACCAGGCCAATGCGATCTTTCATCTCCCAGCCCTGCGCCTGGCCCATCGGCGTCGTGACAGTGAGGGGGACGACGGGCAGGTTGGCAGTGGCTTCGGCGATCAGCAAAATCGATAACTCGCGCACTAATTCGCGGAAACGCTTCGGTTCGGTCTTCTGGTCGCGCAGGATGGTCAGCTTGTGCAGCACCAGCGGATGGGTTGAGACATGCACCTGGGACATCGACTGGATTCTACCAAAGGCAAGGGATCACAGTTAGCCGAATGTTTGACGCATCCGGTCGCAGTAGTACTGCACGTTTTCCCATTTCGCATCCACCGGGATGCGGTGATCGATGCAGGGCAAATACCCACCCAGTTCGACCAGTGGCTTGAGCCGCTCGATCTCGGCATCGACGGCAGCGTAATCCTGAGCAAACACGCGCTTGTCCACGCCACCCACGCCGCGAATGACCTTGCCGTACTTCGCGCGCCACGGGGCGAGGCTGGCGCCCCATGTGCCCACCTCAATCGGAAACATGATGTTGATGCCGTTCTCGATCCAGGTTGGGATGAGGTGATCGATCATGCCGTCGCAGTCGAGCGAGACAAGGTCGATGCCATACCGGCGCAGTAAATCAGTGATGCGACGGTAATGCGGGCCAACTTTCTTATGAAACACCCTCGGGCTGACCAAGGGACCATTTTTATAGCAAATGTCCTCCCAGAAATGACCGATATCGAATCGAACACCGCTGGCCAGCGCCGTCTCTGTGTTGCGGTAGCACAGTTCGGCGTTGGTTTCGATGATCTCGTCGAAAAGGGCTTCATCATCGCTGGCCAAGTAGGATAGATTCACCACACCGACTACATCGCGGATGGCGCCGTATAAGCTGCCACAATGAAGCAAGATGTGCGTTTCACGATTGGGGTCGAGCAGATAGTCTTTCCCACCCTGGTCAAAACGCTTCATTACGCCGCCGCAGTTCACCCAGACATGACTTACCCGTTCTGGGAAGAAGCGATAACGCTCCTTGTAAATCTCATCCCATTCCTTGCGCCCTTTTAAGGTGTGATCGATCTCGGCGGGGATGCCATCTGCGTCATCCCCTTGCAACACGATCACGCCGTCGCTGTTGAGGACTTTGCGCATCCCGTCCGGCAAGAGTTCGATCACCTGCGGTTCAAACGGCGGCCAGATGCGCGCATGAGGCGCAAAGATGCGATGATAGGTGTCGTCGAAGCCAAGCTTGCGTGACAAGGCATCCTCGGCTGGGCTGCCATCATGAATGTCTGGATATTCATTCAGCTCGAAATGCCCTTCGGCAGCCCACTTCTTGAGAGTGGCTTCCCAGAAGCCAAAATGGAGAATCGGCAAGCGATCATAGTCCCCGTAATTCAGCGCGGCCAGAATGCGTTGGCGGGTGTGCATGGGTCCTCCCGCCCGAATTATCTCACCGTTTGGTTGATATATACGTTACGGTATGAGCACATAGAAGAGGCGTCGAATACGCAGTAACACGTATTCACAACACAAATATCTCCGGTACCATGGCTGGGAGGAGTAAGTCCGGTCATAGAAAAGAGTTTCAGGACAACAATACTTGTAAAATGGAAGCCGGCAGTGCTACCCGATGAAGAGCACATCTGCACTTAGGGGGAGATAAGGGTGCTGCCCAAAATGTGTTTCACTTTCAAGGAGGGAGAGTATGTTTGACCGCTCAACGAGTTGTGCAATCCATGTCCTGTGCCGCATTTGCAAAAGAGTTGGTATCGGGCTTCTCGCCGGCACACTGGCCGGGTTGATCTTTGCCACGGTCGGTGTACGCCTCGCTCAGGCGCAACTGCCGCCGCCGACGGCGCAGGACACAGCCAGCGATGTCGTCTATAACGATGGTTGGCAAACTGGCGACAACGGCGGCTTCGGCATGGGGGCATGGACACTCAACACCACCAGCGGCAGTCCCAGCCAGAACGGCCACTTCGTGGGCATTTCCACCGCCAACAACGGCATGAGCGGCGACAGCAACGGCGATGGCGACATCAACACGCCGGTGAACCGCGCGTGGGGGCTATACGCCAACAGTGGCCAGACTGCCAGCGCCGTCCGCAATGTCACCCAGCCGTTCACGCCCGGCAGTGTCTTCGAGATCTGGATGGACAATGGGGACGTGCAGGTCGGAGGCACGGTTGGCTTCGGCTTGCAGAACAGCGCTGGGGAAGACTTGCTAGAGGTGTATTTCATCGGCGGAGGGACGCAGTACACTGTGCACGGCAATACGCCGACTGCCTCCGGCGTGAACTTCACCCGTGAGGGCGTACGCGTGGTGATCACACTCACCACGGCGTCCACGTTCCAGGCCACGCTCACCCGTCTGGTGGACGGCGCGAGCGCCACGGTCAGCGGATCGCTGCGCAGCGCGACGTCCGGCTCGACCATCAGCCGGCTGCGCCTGTTCAACGCCAATGCCGGCAGCGGGTCCGACCGCGATCTGTTCTTCAACCGCATCACGTACTATCGCGGGCGCGTGCTGAACACGGACACCGGTCGCGGCTACCTGAACATCCAGCCGGCGATTAACGATGCTGCGACACAGCCCGGCCACACGCTCGTCATTGCCGCTGGCACGTACACCGGCACGCAGAACAACCCCGTCACCATCAACAAGCCCCGCCTGACCCTGGCCGGCGCCGGCGCGACCAATACGCTCATCCTGAAGACGACACCCGGCACAATCAGCGGCATCGTGATCAACAGCGGCATCACCGGCACGACGATTAGCGGGCTGCGCGTGCAGGGCTTCGATGCCGGCGGTATTTGTGGAACAGCCAACAATCAC
>JANWVJ010000183.1 GCA_025056895.1 Thermoflexales bacterium | reverse complement strand
TTGTCCCAACCGCCATCAACATGCGCGGCACATCATCAGGAATGACTTTAGCGGCTGCGATGTACTCGGCCTCGGTGGCCGGCCAACTCATCACCGACTGCACTTTTTGAATCAAGTCTTCAGGCACGCCGCTGGCTTTCATGATGTGGGGTTCGGTCGCCAAATAATACGCCACCAATTTCTTGGCCTCGAAGTAAGCCGCTTTCGGGTCGTCGTCGCTGAGCGCACACACGAGCAGCTCGGGCCGGTCAATCTGGTCAAGCCTCTTGCCGGCTTTGGCTGCTCCCTGCGCCACCAATTCTACCGCCCGCTTGATGTAGTCTACGCTTACCACGTAGTTCAACACCACGCCGTCACAGATTTCACCCGCCAGTTCCAACATCTTATCGCCCGTTGCTCCGATGTAGATGGGAATATCGCGCGGGCGCGTGTCGCCGAACACCACATCCAGCTTGACGCGATCCAGTTTAACGAACTCACCGGCATAGCTGACCTCTTCCATTGAAAACAGCGCGCGAATGGCTTCCACATACTCGCGCATCGCTTTGAGCGGCTTTTCGCGTTTCTCGCCGACTCGCGAGGCAATCGGCTCCCACCACGCTCCCAGGCCGAGCATGACGCGCGAGGGTGCGTCCGGGTCGCCGGCGACTTGTTTGCCGAGTTCCCACATCGTGCTCCACGAGGCAGCAATCACGGCGGCATTGCGCGTCCAAATCGGTAACACGCCGCTGCCCACACGCAGCTTTTTGGTGCGTGTCAGAAAAGCCGACATCATCACGATACAATCGCGCGCCAGGCGCGTGTCGGCTTGCCAGATTTCGCTGAAGCCGTTGGCCTCGGCATATTCGGCCATCTCAAGCTCATAGCGCAGCGGGTGCTTGTCTTGCATATAGAGCGCGAAACGTGGTTTTCGGGGATGTTCGTTCATTAGTGAGCTTCCTGCTTGATTGGATGGCGTGATTTTAGCCTTGATTTACGGCCTTGCCTGCAATGTCGCTTCCAGCGTGATCTGTTCGCCATCCCGGATGAGGGTCAGCCGCACGGTATCGCCCACCCGCTTGTGATTCTCCAGATAGATGGTCATATCATCGCGTGTGTGGATCGGTCGGTCGTCTAGCGCGATCAGGATGTCGCCGCCGACCAGCAATGTGCCCACAGTTGTGCGCAGGCGCTGCGATGCTCCCCGCACGCCGGCCAGGTCGGCCGGGCCGCCGGCTTGCAGTTGCGCGATCAGCAACCCCTTCTTGACCGGCAGCTTTAGAAACTCGGCCAGCGCCGGCGTGATCTCGTAGGCATTGAACCCCAGCCAGGGATGCTCGTAGCGCCCGTGACGGATCAACTCCGGCACAACGCGCTTCACTGTGTCCACCGGAACGGCAAATCCAATGCCGACGGATCCTCCGCTGGGGCTGCGAATGATCGTGTTTACGCCGATCACCTCGCCCCGCAGATTCAACAACGGCCCGCCCGAATTGCCAGGATTGATCGCTGCGTCGGTTTGGATCATCTCACCCAGTGCCGCAGCATCCTCTCGCTCGATGGTGCGACCCAGCGCGCTGATCACCCCTGTGGTCAGCGTGCGATCTAGGCCGAAGGGATTGCCGATTGCAGCCACACGCATGCCCACTTTCAGTGTGCTTGATTCGCCCAGCGGTAGCGGCCGAATCTGTTCGGGCCGCGCCCCTTCTACGCGCAACACAGCCAAATCGTTGTAAGCGTCGCTGCCGATTACCGTTGCCGGCAAGGTGGCGCCGTCTGCAAAGATCACCTCGACCCGCTCAGCTCCTTCAATAACGTGGTTGTTGGTGACGATGTGTCCCTCGTCGTCGTAAATGAAGCCGGAACCGCTGCCGGCCTGAACGTCCACTCCCCTGAAGAAGCTCCACACCCGCGTCTGGGTGGTGATGTGTACCACCGACGGGCTGCTCTGTTCATACAACTGCACATACAGGTTTTCCCAGTCACTGCCGACGGCCTCTGCGCCAAGTCGAGCGGCCGGCGGTGGTGTGGCCGTGATCACCCAGGGGGTTTGTGTCGGTTGTGGGCTTGCGCTTGGCGTGCGCGCTATACCCATACAGCCCGTAAGCGTGATGGCAACACCTGCCATGACGCTTACCCAGTGCACCGTCCCTATCGTCTGCTGCGTTCTCATTCCTTCTTGCGCTCTCTGCCTGTTGGCCTCTTCGCTCTGACTATCGCGGTCGCTCGCCTAGTTCCAGCTCAATCTGCTGGGTGCGGCCGTCTCGGATGATGGTCAATGTGATCTTATCGCCGACCCGATAGTTGGCAGTGAGTTTGGAGATCAGATCGCCGAAGTCTTTGACCGGCACGCCGTCGATGGCCGTGATGATGTCGCCGCCCAGCGGCACAGGCACGCCGTCTACGACGGCCACGTTATTCTCGTCGCCGCCGCGCAAGCCGGCGCGCTCGGCCGGGCCGCCGGGTGCCACACTGAATACCAACACACCCTGCTTGACATCCACACCGAGGCGGTCAGCCAGGTCCGCCAATCGCAAGTTCTCACGCGAAGTGATGCCTAGGTAGGGGTAGCGCATCACGCCGCGTTCGATCAATTCCGGCGCCACGCGTTTGACGGTATTGACCGGCACGGCAAATCCAATGCCGCTGTTGGTCGGTTGACCGGTCAGTGTTTGATTCCCAGTGCGGATGGCTGTGTTGA
Organism: Thermoflexales bacterium; assembly: GCA_025056895.1. Lineage (GTDB taxonomy): Bacteria > Chloroflexota > Anaerolineae > J036 > Brachytrichaceae > Roseilinea. Next base: position 2,963 of record JANWVJ010000183.1, on the reverse strand, counting down.
CGCCGATTACCCGCCCGCGTGAATCGAGGAGTGGACCGCCTGAGTTTCCAGGATTAATTGCGGCATCGGTTTGAATCACATCTGGGTTAATGAACGTGCCCGTAGAGCCGTCGTTACTCGATTCGGGCAGCGTGCGACCCAGCGCGCTGATGATGCCAAGCGTCATGGTACCTTGCAGGCCAAACGGGTTGCCGATAGCGATTACACGCTGTCCGGGACGGAGCGTAGATGAATCGCCTAGTTCGGCCACCACCAGTTGATCGGCCGGCACATCTACCTTGATGACGGCCAGATCGCTGTATGGGTCGGCGCCGATCAGCTTCGCAGGGGCGGTTGTGCCGTCAAAAAAAGTTACGCGGATTTTCTCGGCGTTGGCGACCACGTGGTTGTTCGTCACAATGTGCCCTTCCTGATCAATCACGAATCCAGACCCACTGCCGGTTGGCACATCGATTGTGCCGCGTGTAGTGCGTTGCTCTTCACTGATCTGGATGAACACTACCGCTGGATTAACTCGTTCATATAGGTTGATCAGCACACGTTCCTCGGCGTCGAATTCGGCCAACACTTCGGCCGGCAACGCAGTGGGCGTTGGCACAATCTGTGCCACGTTGACCAGTTGATTGCGCTGAACTGAAGCGGCATCAGCCGTGGCTGGCTGGGGTGAGGCCGACGGGTTGCTTGCAGAAGGCCATCTCAGGCTCAGTGCGCCACACCCCGACAAGATCAGCGTCACAGCTCCGATGAGTGCGACCCACTTTCGTGTATTCATCGTGATATCCTCCGTGTATGAATGCTTATAACAGCTTATGACTTTGCTCGGACTGCCGGCAAGCTGCCGCGTCCCTTTATTTCGTATCTGCCTTCACCACCAATCCTCCTGCCCTCAGGTTAGGCCCTCCTGAGCAAGGCGCCAATCCGATCTGAGCTTTTGATTATCAGAACGTAACGCAGATGGCGTTCCTTTAACGATCAATGTTGTCTCTCCTCTGGAGGCTTGCGCAATCATCCAGACATCGACACGAGGTACACAGCCTGCTTCGATTAGAATCATGGCGCGCCATGCCCGAATCAAAATTGTGCCGGATTGCGCCGGAGAGAAACCACCCATGATGACCTCATCCCCTTCGCAGCCTCCGTCAGCCGCAATCGACGCTTTGGAACAGCGCGATATCTGGCGTTCTGCTTGGCAGGTGCTCACTGGCGATCCATTCACAATCTTACTGTGCGCAACGCTTATCGTGATCGGTGGTGTGGCATTAATAGTCCCACAGGCACCTACGGCCGGTGTTGCCGATCCGGTCGCATACAGCCGCTGGCAGGCCGAAGCCCAAGTCCGCCTTGGAGCTGCCTACCCGCTCGCGCAGGAGTTGGGTCTGTTTGGCTTGGCGCAGGCATTCTGGGTGCGCGCGTTGATCTGGGTTTGCATCGCGGTGCTGCTGGCACGCTTGGTCGATCGCGTTGTGCGATTGATGATTCCGGCGCGTTCACCCGATCTTCTTCTAGACGAAACACGATTGCGGGTGAGCGATCAGGCGCCTCCGATGCATCGTTTAGCCGACATCCTACGCAGTAAAGGATACCGCGTCCTGGTCTCCGCTGAGTATTCCCAAACTCAGCAATCATCGGCTGTACAGACCCAGCTCAACTGGATTCGCGCCGACCGTAGGCCCTGGGCCGAGATGATGTCGATAGTACTGCACATCGGCCTGCTCATGGCGCTGGCCGGCATTGTGACGAATAGCTGGCTGGGGTGGTCGGCATCGCGCCAGTCCGTCAACACAGACACGCCGCTGGCGTTGCCTGGTTGGGCTGCCCAACCTCTGACGCTGCTTGGGGTGGATCGGGCAGCCGATCAAGCGATTGTTCGGTTTGAGCCGATTGGCGAGCCGGTCACACTTACCATTGGCGCGCCTGTGCGCGCGCCGGCTATGCCGGGCAATCCTGCCTCATGCTGTTTGCAACTGACGTTGACCGAGCTGACCGTTGCTTATCGAGTGACCGCGCATACGGTGGGCGGAGCGCCCCTCACGATCACTTTATCCAGCTATGCTGATCCGGTTACCGACGCGCTGTTAACCTTCAGGCCGGGTGAGACTGATCGCTCATTTGCGCTCAGCACGACCAATCTGGGCGTGATTCTCTCTTCGCGCGGCAATCAGGATCGCGCGCGTGTGTTCACCTTTCCCGATGGCCGCGTGTTGACCGATACGGCAATTTACCCCACGCTGGTGATCAGCGACGTTGTGGTTCGTTTTGACGCACAGGATGGCGCTCTGATTGAGGTGCACTACCAGCCTGGCGCACTGTTGCTGGGGGCCGGCGGCGCATTGGCCCTTGTTGGATTGATCGGCGTGTGGGTCTATCCGATGCACTCTGTGTTGATCCGCCGTCATGATCGATGGACGGAGTTCTATGCCGCCGGCCGGCGGACACGCTCACTGGTGCGTTTGCTAAGTGCACAGTGATCCGCTCATCGTCGTCTGCCATGTGCGCTCTTAGACCTTCTTCCTGACCGATTATGAACATTAGCGCTGATCTGACATTTGTCCGAATTGCCGGTGAACAGTTCGATGAATATCTGAACACCGAAGTGCTGTTTTATCCGATTGGGTCGGTTGCCGGCATGGCCATGCCCCAGTTGACGATCGGCTCGTGGTTAGAGACGGTGTGGCGCTTGCGCGCTGTGCAAGGGTCGCTCGATCTTGCCCAACGTCAGGTGTTGGATCAAGCAGAAGCGGAAGTCCGGCGTGTGCGCCGGCTGTGGTCCGAGCTGTACCGCAACAAGGCTCAGCGCGAATTCAAAAGCCGGCTGGACTCTTGGAGCTGGTATTTGGATGAGTTGTTCAGCCCAGGCGCCGGGCTATCCCAAAAAGGAGCGGGCTATGTCGAGCAAGTCCACATGCGTTTCAAACTGGAATTGCTGCGTCAGGACGTGTCCCAGCCGTCTGAACAGGTGATGC
>JANWVJ010000182.1 GCA_025056895.1 Thermoflexales bacterium | reverse complement strand
GCAGTACCCGCACTGGGGGCAACTCGCCCGCGCCATTCGGGATGGTCGACCGGTGGTCGAGCCAGCCCAACATCTCGGCGGTGACCCGGAAAAGACGCGTCAATTTGTTCTCGCCATGCACGAACGCGCCGCTGCCGTAGGCGGCCGCCTGCGCGTTGAATCGTACACCGGCGCCGGCACGCGCGTCATAGTCGAAATCTCCAGGTAGATCACCATGCCGATCCGAGTCTTTCTGGCCGATGATCATGCGATTGTGCGCGACGGACTGCGCGTGCTTCTGGAGGCCCAAGGCGACATCCAAGTGGTGGGTGCTGCTTCGGACGGACGGCAGACGGTGGAGTTGGCGAAGCAGCTTCTGCCCGACCTAGTCATCATGGACATTGCCATGCCCGGACTGAACGGAATCGACGCAGCCGAGCACATTCGGCGCGCTTGTCCTTCCGTTCGGGTTCTGATGTTGTCGATGTACTCGACGGCCGAGCACATCGTTCGCGCGCTCAACGCCGGCGCACAAGGCTTTCTGCTCAAAGAGTCCGCCGGCGCCGAGGTCGTCCAGGCTGTGCGCAGCATTGTAGCCGGCCGGCCCTATTTCAGCGAAAAGATTCTCGATGCGGGCATTCTCCCTCTGGCCGACCGACGGCTCGGTGCGCCTTTCAAAAGCCCTCTTGATCGCTTGAGCGCCCGTGAGCGGCAGGTGTTGCAACTGGTAGCCGAGGGCAAGACCAGTGCCCAGATCGCCGGCATGCTCCATCTCTCCCCCAAGAGCGTGGAGACCTACCGCAGCCGGCTGATGCACAAAATCGGCGTCAACGACCTGCCCGCGCTGGTCAAGTTCGCCGTTCAGCACGGCCTGACCACGCTCAACTGAGCAGCGCGATTCATTCCGGCGGCGCTGTGCGGAACACAAAGTCCCACAACGGCGAGCTGACGCCGTAACGCTTCTCCGGCGTCTTGAAGTGGTGCAGCATGTGGTAGCGCTTGAGGTACTTCATCACCCGCCCGTACATCGGCAGATGGTGCGTGGCGTAGTGAATCATGTCGTAGATCAAATAGCCCAACACAAAGCCGGAGAAGATCGGCGCCACCCAATGCGGCGCGCCGAGCACGCCTCCCAGCAGGAGGCTGAACAAGCCGTACACCAAAATCCCGCCGGGGATGCTGACCGCCGGCGGCATCACCAGGCGCGTCTTGCATTGCGGCTGAGCGTGATGGACGCCGTGGAAGAGGAAGAAAATGCGCTTCATCCGCTCATCGCGCGGCTCGTAGTGAAACACAAAGCGATGCACGGCGTATTCAGTCAACGTCCACACAAATAAGCCTGCAACAAATCCCAGTGGGATGTGCAGCGCCGACGCGCCGGCCGGCAGCGCCGTGATCGACTGAGCCAAAAAGTATCCCGACACCGGCAACCAGATCGCCACGACAACCGCCGGATGGATATGCGTGAAGAACTCCAGAAAATCCGACTTAAACAATCGAATCGGCTCGGCGCTATGATTGATCTCGGTTGGTTTCATCTCTGACCCTCGCTTGTGTGCTTACTGTAGCTTGACCAAATGGTAATTCCTGCGTCCGTGTCGCAGCACAATAAACTGGCCCTCGATGCTATCCTGGAGCGAGACCTTGCGCAATGGATCGCTAAGCTGATGGTTGTTCAGATAGACGCCGCCGCCTTCTATCTTACGGCGGGCGTCGCCCTTCGAGTTGGCCAGGCCGGTGGTGGTGAGCAAGTCCACGATCGACACGCCCTCGCCTTCCAGCGCGTGACGAGGCAGGGTGCTGGCCGGCACTTCTTCAAAAATCTCGCCCACATCCTGCGCCGACAACCCGTTCAGCTCGCCGCCGAACAACACGCGCGAGGCCGCCTCGGCGCGCGCCAGCGCCGTTTCGCCGTGCGTCATGCGCGTCAGCTCGCGCGCCAGCCGCTGTTGCGCGGCGCGCTGCTCCGGTTGGGTGGCTACGCAGTGCGCCAGCTCCGCCACCTCTGCTTCGCTCAACCAGGTGAAGAACTTCAGATAGCGCACGACGTCGGCATCGTCGGTGTTGAACCAGAACTGGTAGAAGCGATAGGGCGACGTGCGGCGAGGATCGAGCCAGACCGAACCGCTTTCCGTCTTGCCGAACTTCGAGCCGTCGGCTTTGACGATCAACGGATACACCAAACCGTATGCCTTGCCCCCAAACATGCGGCGGATCAGCTCGACGCCGGCGGTGATGTTGCCCCATTGATCGCTGCCGCCCGTTTGCAGCACACAGCCGTGATGCTGAAACAGATGCGCAAAGTCGTAGGCTTGCAGCAACATGTAGCTGAACTCGGTGAACGAGATGCCGCTTTCACTGCTCAGCCGGCTTTTCACCGAGTCTTTCGACAGCATGTAGTTCACCGTGATGTGCTTGCCGATGTCGCGCAAGAACGACATCATGCTCAGCGGCGCCAGCCAGTCGGCGTTGTTGACGACGCGCGCCGGGTTGCTCTTCACCTCAAAATCCAGAAAGCGCGCCAGTTGCGCTTTGATCGCTTCGACGTTTTCGGCCACTTGCTCTGTGCTGAGCAATTGCCGTTCCTGAGACTTGCCGCTGGGGTCGCCGATCAGGCCGGTGCCTCCGCCGGCTACCGCAATCGGCGTGTGCCCGAAGCGTTGGAAGCGCGCCAGCGCCAGCAGCGGCACCAAATGCCCGACGTGCAGGCTGTTGGCGGTCGGATCAAACCCGTTGTAGAGCGTGATCGTCTCACGCGCCAATAGTTCGGCGACGCCATCGCTCATGTCATAGATGAGCTCGCGCCACTTCAATTCATCCAGGATTGTTGCCATGATTCGCCGGCTGCGATTATAGCCAGGCCGGACGAGGATCCGCCGGGCGGGCAGTCGCTCAACGAGCGTGCATCCGACGTCTCTGGATAGGCCGGGCAGCACAGCACGTCACGCCCGCGCAAGCGGGCGTCCAGTCCGAGTCAACGGGAGCACGTCACGCCCGCGCAAGCGAGAGGGGAGCACGTCACGCCCGCCGGGAGCACGTCACGCCCGCGTAAATGGCGATTGACGACCTGCCGTGGACGGCAGACAATCAGCGCTTGAGGTTTGGAATGACGAGTTCTTCTCAACAGCATCGTGAGATTGCGGCTAAACAAGGGCCGGTGCGCGTGGCGATTGTCACGGTCAGCGACACGCGCACACGCGCCAACGACACCGGCGGCGATTTGATCGAGCAGCGCGTGACAAGCGCCGGCCATCAGGTCGTGTTCCGCGAAATCGTGAAAGATGATCCGCAGCGCATCGCCGCCCTGCTGGATCAGATCATCGACGAGACCGATGCGCGCATCGTGCTGTTCACCGGCGGCACCGGCATCGCCCCTCGTGATACGACCTACGATGCCCTGGCGCGCAAGCTGGAGAAAACGCTGCCCGGCTTCGGTGAGTTGTTCCGCATGTTGAGCTATCAAGAAGTCGGCGCGGCGGCCATGCTCTCGCGCGCGACGGCCGGCGTGTATCGCGGGCGGGTGATCGTGTCGATGCCCGGCTCGCCCAACGCCGTCCAGGTGGCGATGGACAAGCTGATCCTGCCGGAGTTGCAGCATTTGGCCTGGGAGGTGGCGCGCTAGGGGCGGTTAGCCCGCCAGCCTTAAATCTCCAGCGCCTTCCACTTGCCGCGCCGATACAACAGATACATCACCGCCGAGCGGCCTGCCCAGTCGATGGCCGTGCCGATCCACACGCCGGCGATTCCCAGTCCGAGCTGCACGGCCAACACATACACCGCTGTGATGCGGAAGAAAATCACGCCGATCAACGACACGATCATCGGCGAGCGTGTGTCGCCGGCGCCCCGCAGCGCCCCGCCATAGATCATTTGCAGGGCGATGAACGGCTGTTCCAGGGCGGCCAGTTGAATCGCCAGCGTGGCCTGCGCCAACACATCGCCGGTTGCGCCAAAGGCGCGCGCGATTTCGCCGCCGAACAGTACGAAGCCTACGCCGGCCAGCGACATGGCCGACACAGACAAGATCATGCTGCGCCGCGTCGCCAATTCGGCAATCGCCACGTTGCGCGCGCCCAACGCTTGGCCTACGATTGCGCCGGTCGCGATCGAAAATCCCCAGCCCGGCAGAAAAGACAGCGACTCGATGGTATTGGCGATCTGGTTGGCTGCCACCACCACCGTGCCCAAGCTGGCCACGATGCCGGTGAAGGTCAGGAATCCCACCCGCTGAATGGCGCTATCGATGATGCTGGGCAGCGCAATCCGCCAGAGGCGCGTCACATCGCGCCAATCCCAAACGGCCATCTCGCGGAGGGTGATGCGCAGCCGGCTCAACCCTTTGGCCAGCACCCACACGCCGGCCAGCCCGCCCGCTGCCCGTGCGATCGCCGCCCCCCAGCCGGCGCCGGCAATGCCCAGCCCACTTATCGGCCCCACGCCGAAGATCAGCCCTGCTGCCAACGCAATGTTCAATACGTTCATGAACAACGTGATGTACATCGGCGTGCGCGTGTCGCCGGCGGCGCGCATGATGCCGGTCATCACTTGCAGCGGAAAGGCCAACAGTGAAGTGGACAGAATGATGTGGATGTAGAGCGTCCCTTGCCGGATCACCTCTGCATCTGCGATCAGCAACGCCAAGAACGGCTCGGCCAACGGAAACAGCGCCGCCATGCACACCCCTGCCAGCGCCACGCTCAAACTGATCGATTGTCCGCCGATGCGTTTAGCCTGCGCTGCGTTCCCCTCGCCGTAGGCGCGCGCCACAAGCGCCATCGCCCCGATCGACAGCGCCATAAACAGCCCGTTGGCGATGAACAGGTATGAGCCGCTGATGCCTACGGCGGCTAGCGCCGCTGCGTCGTTCAAGTGGCCGATCAGAAACGAGTCGGCCACGAACACGGCAGACACCAGCAGATTTTCCAGCACGGCCGGCAGCGCCAAGGTGATAATGGCGCGGTTGAGCGATTCGGGCTTGAGGTGTCCCAGCGAAGATAAGGCGATTGAAGCGGGTGGGTTGGCCAATGGTTTTCTCTTCTCGGAGCGTATCGTACAGCCTATTCTACTCGCTGCTCGGGCTAGGCCGCATTGCGGAATGGGATGTCCCTCGCCTAGAAGCAATCGCCTTGATCGTTCGGATGGACGGCCGCACAGGCGAGGCGGCGCGGTGAAGGCGGCGCGGTGCGAAGGGCCAAGAGCGGGACAAACAGGGCCGGCGGCGGTTTGCGGTGGCGAAAACCGGGCGGGTTTTCGTGCAAAAACAGGTTTTCGCCACTGTCGAAAAAAAGCTTGACTTCTGCGCCAGTGCAGGTAAAATGCGACGCAACCAGAGGCCGATTTTAGGCCCGATCGGGCGCTCGTAGGTCTCAGATGACCTAAAAGGATGATTTCAAAGCGATCGGTTTGAGAGGCTAATGTCCGCACGAGGACACTGAAACGCCCAGCGCGGCTTACGCCCAGCGCCGCAGCACGGTTTGAGAGGCTAATGTCCGCACGAGGACACTGAAACTTGTTATCGATGTCCAAAACAAACTCTGCTATACGTTTGAGAGGCTAATGTCCGCACGAGGACACTGAAACTGAAGAAAGCCGATTACGCCATTGAGACGGTGTTGGGTTTGAGAGGCTAATGTCCGCACGAGGACACTGAAACCATAGCGAGAGCGAACCGAGAAGCGGGATG
>JANWVJ010000181.1 GCA_025056895.1 Thermoflexales bacterium | reverse complement strand
CCGAGTGGATGAGTGAGCCGGGGTTGGGCGCCGGCCCGTTTTACAAGCCGTCTGACGAAGCGCGCGTGATCACCTGGTTGCGCCATCATCTGGTCACCGAAGAGCCACCGGATTCACTGTGCGCCGACGTGAGTCGATGGACCCTGTGGCTGGCAAAGGGCGCCCCGCGCGCCTGGCACGCGGCGGGAGAGTCGTTTGGTGTCAGTGATATGCCGACTTTCTTTGGCCAAGTTAGCTATCGCGTGGATTCCTTTCTGGTCACGGAGGGCGAGCTACGCGCGCGTGTTCGACTGAACCTGCGCCGTCTACCGAGGGAAATTCGGCTGCGGTTGCGCCATCCCACCCACCAGCCGATGCACCATGCAACGATCAACGGCCGGCCGGCCCAATTTGACCCGGAGGGAGAGTACGTGGTTTTGCCGGCAGATGTCCAAGCCGACTATCACGTGATCGTTGGCTATCGTTGAGTTCTCGGCGCCTCAGTTTGTCTGCACCGTTGTGCGGCTGTTGATCTGCAGCAGCATCGTCACCCACCTGTAAGCGTTCTCCAGAATCACTGTGGTGTATGCGCGCGGCGATTGCGTGGTGATGCGTGCTGCATCCAGACCAGCGTATGGATAGATCGAGTCGGCGGGATTGGTTGTTGTGATGAGGCCGTCTTCCTGGTTGTGTGTGTCGAGCGGCAGGCTGGGTTCGAACGACTGCACCGCGCCCGCTTGCGGGATGGCACGCCGGCTCACCGTGTCGCTGAAGAAGTTGGTGATCCACACCGCCGCGCCGTCAAAGGCAATGCTCTGCGGTCCGCGCTGTGCTGCGACATCAGGCAATCGCGCGCCGTCAGCCGTGCGCACCACGGAGACCGCCTGCGCATCGTAGTTGGCAACCCAGATGTGCCTGCCGTCAAACACCAGCCCCTGCGGGCCGGCGAAGCCGCGATGTGTGGTGATTGGCTGGACGTCGGCTGCCCGAAATACGCCCACTGTGCCGCTGTAGTAATGGCTGATCCACATGCGCTGGCCGTCGAACGCAACACCCCACGGGACCGCGCCAAGCGCAATTGTGCGTGACAGCGCGCCATCGCTCAGCCGGCGCACGGTGACGCTGCGCGATCCCTGATTGACGATCCACAGGGTCTGTGCGGCGCTGTCCACGGCCATCTCGTATGGGTTGGCGCCGGCGCTCCACACCCCCGCAATGCTGCGCGTGGTCGGGTTGATCTTCACCACCTGCGCCTGATCGAAGCGCGTCACCCACAGGGCAGCTCCGTCGAATAAGATGCAGCCGGGGCGCCCGCCGATCGGCACAGTAGCCAGCCGCGCGCCATCTGTGGCGCGCAGCACTGCCACTGACTGCGTGGTCAGGCTGGTGACCCACACCTCACCGCGCGCAGCGTCGAACGCCAGACAACGCGGCGCGGACACCGAGTGCGTAACAACCACGCGACGGTCAGCAATGCGAATGACGCTCACGCTGTTGCCCAGCGTATTCGCCACCCACACCGTGTCGCTGACGATGAGAATGCCGCGCGGACCGTCGCCCACAGGAATGTCGTCCGGCGGCAACGGCCCTGGCGTCGAGACAATCGGCAAGAAGGCCGCTGGGATCAGCGGCGGCAAGTTGAACGCCCACAACTCTTCGCCGTGCTGCAGGTCGGTGGCGGCAAAGAACACACGCCGGCCTGCCACGGTGAAGCGATAGGGTTGCGAGGAGTCCGCGCCTGGCGCGAGATCGCCCATCTTGCGCGTGCCTTCGGCAGTTCCATCTGACGCCCAGAGTTCGCTGCCGGCGACGCCATCCGAGGCAGCGAACACAACTTGCCCGTTCGGGCTGATCGCGGTCAGCGCTTGCGGAAACGAGCCGGCCTGCCCCGGCGCGATATCGGCGACCCGACGTGTGCCATCCGCCGTGCCGTCGCTGCGCCACAACTCCATGCCATGCAGACCGTCGCCGGCACGGAAATACACCACACTGCCGGCGGCTACCAGCTCAGGCGCGAAGCCAAGCGCACCCGGTTGGCCAGGGAAGATATCTGCCACCATCCGCGTGCCCTCGGCCGTGCCATCGCTCATCCACAACTCTGCACCGTGCGCGCCGTCGTCGGCCACAAAGAACAACAGGCCATCGGCCCTGACCAGATTGCTGATGCCAGGATGGCCCGCTCCCGGCACGATGTCCTGGAGCATGTAAGTGCCGATAGGGGTGCCATCGCTGCGCCACAACTCCCAGCCGTGTGCGCCGTCGTTGGCGCGGAAGAACAGCACCCCGCTCACCTCGGTCATCCAGGCGATGTCCGAGCCGGCTGCGCCTGGGTTGATGTCGCGCACCATGGACGTGCCCTGGGGCGTGCCGTCACTGCGCCACAGCTCCGTGCCGTGCTGGTCATCGCCGGCTGTGAAGAACAACACGCCAGACGCGACCGCAAAGTTGCCGGGGCCTGATCCCATCGCGCCGGGCAGAATGTCCCTGACCATGCGCGTGCCATCTGGAGTGCCGTTGCTCGTCCACAATTCTGCGCCGTGCGCGCCATCGTTGGCCGAAAAGAAAAGCCTCCCGTTCATGGCCGTCAAGTTGCTCGGATACGAACTGTTCGCATAGCCCAGGCTGCCCGTGGTGCCGGTGTAAATGTCTTTGAGCAGGGTTGTGCCGGTGGGTGTGCCGTCACTGATCCACAACTCTCGGCCATATGCGCCATCCTCGGCGGCGAAGAACACCATGCCGTTGAGCGCGACCAACTCCCAGGGCGCTGCGCTGCCGGCGCCCGGCAGGATGTCTTTGACCAAAAGCGTGCCGGTCGGTGTGCCGTCGCTGCGCCAAAGCTCCTGTCCGTGTTCCGCCGTCGAGGCTGCGAAGATGAGCAGGCCGTTGAGGTCGGTCAGGTGTTGAGGAGCGCTGCTCGACAACGGGATTGCCAGGTCCTTGAGCAGGCGTGTGCCGGTAAGGGCGCCATCGCTGACCCACACCTCGTATCCATGCACGCCGTCGTTCGCACGAAAAACGGCCCGGCCATCGGGCAATGCAGCAAAGCGCGTTTCGTAGCCTGAATAAGGGTCGTAGAACGCGCTGCACGGGTATGGCGAGTAAGGTGGATAGCGGCTGTAGCACGTACCGGGACGAATGTCTTTGACGAAGCGTGTGCCGGAGGCGCTGCCGTCGGTGACCCACAACTCGCGGCCCGCGCCATTGCCGCCATCAGCGATCAGAAACAACAACCCGTTCGAGAACAGCATCAGTTGCGGGTCTGACGATTCGACGCTTGGGCGAATGTCGGCCACGCGCCACGTGCCATCCGGCGTGCCGTCGGTGCGCCACACTTCGCGCCCGTGCGTGCCGTCGTCAGCACAGAAGTACACCACTCCTTCTGCGCCTAGCGTCATCATAGCCGGGTGCGAACTGTTGGGATTGCCGTAGCTGTTGACGCCGGGGTAGATGTCCTTCAGCATGAAGGTTCCGGTGTATGTGCCGTCGCTGCGCCACAATTCCGCGCCGTGCGCGCCGTCGTCGGCGTTGAAGATCAACAGACCGTTCAGGTTGACCATGTGCGCCGGTCCCGGCCCAGAAGCCGCTGTGCCAATCTGCCGCACCAACGCTGTGCCGGCCGGTGTACCATCCGTCTTCCACAGTTGCCGACCCTGCGGGCTATCGGCGTTGAAGAACACGATGTCGCCCACGAGCGTCATCTCGCGTGGGGCGGAAGCGCACGGCCTGCTGCCGCACAGGCCAGGGAAAATGTCGGCCACCATCCGCGTGCCCTCCGGCGTGCCATCGCTGACCCACATCTCTCTACCGTGAACGCCATCGTCGGCAGTGAAGAACAGCCGGTCGCCGGCGGCGAGTAACTGGTCGGGCGATGAACTGCACGGCGGCGCGGCGCAGTCGTCGCTGGTGAAGAGGTCGCGCACCAGGCGCGTGCCTTCCGGCGTGCCATCACTCGCCCATAACTCAAAGCCGCGCACACCGTCGCTGGCTTGGAAGTACAGTGTCCCCGACATGGCCGTGAGCCACATGGGGGATGAGTGAGCCGGGCCGGGGTTGATGTCCTTGACCAGCAGCGTGCCGGTCACTGTCCCATCGCTCTTCCATAGCTCTAGGCCGTGCGACCCGTCGCCGGCCTGGAAATACACCGCAGCGCCCATGCCGGTCACATAGGCCGGGCCGCTGCCGCTGACGCCGGGAAAGATGTCTTTGACCAGCGTTGTGTTTTCCGGCGTGCCGTCGCTACGCCACAATTCCCGCCCGTTTGTCGTGTGGTTCGCCGCGAACCAGGTCGCGCCGGCCCACGTGACAAACCCATGCGGCGTCGCGTTCGGGTTGAACGCCGGCAGGCTGGTGTTGATATCTTTGACCAGAAAAGGTGCGGTGGAGCTGACATCTGCCGTGCTCGACAGAGCAGAAGGCGGTGTAAGGGTTGCGGCGTGAGCAGGGCTGGATTGCACTGCCAGCCCCATGCCGGCTGCGGCGGCTAGGGCAAAAGCCGCTCGCCAGAGGCCGAATCCGAAGTGCATGCATTCCTCCTGCGCATCTGCGCCGGTGAACTCTGGCGAGGTGCGCGCCGGAATCCCCCGGCAAAGCGGATCGCATCCGCAGATCGAATCCGCACAGGCCCGCACCATTCATCTTAGCATCACGCAGCGCGCAGCGCACATAGAAATTGCTTCGGTCTTTGTCTGAAAAGGGTGACTGTTCAGCCGAGCGACTGCGGACTTCGTCCTTCGCAAGTTGAGACCAAGCCGGCATAGGCGGGCTGAGTTATGGCTTGCGCGCCGGGGGAACGGCATCCGGTGGAAACGGGTGTTGGCGCGCGTGCGCCCAGGGCGCCGTCTGCCGGAAGAGTTTCACAGAGCAGACGGCATCCCGGCAGTGTCACGCCTTGCGGGCCGGTATCGCGGCGTCGGCGTCTGTCTGCGCCACCATGCGCCCGCCGCGCGCCGTTGCGCCGATGACTAATGCTGCCGCCACCAGCACCAGGTTTTTGATGATGTACTGGCCTTCAATCGTCGGTGCAATCGGAAAGGCTGTCCAGGTTTCGGTGGGAAAAAGAAACAGCGGTGTAAGAGTGCCGGCCATCTGAGTCAACAGCAGGAAGATTGTCACGCGAATGAAGCGACCTGTGATCAGGCCCAGGCCGATCAGGCACTCCCAGGCTGCCAGAATCAACATGCTGACCGGCGGCACGATTAACCCAAAGCTGAGCAGGTCAATGGTGCGCGCGGCCAAGCTCTGCGCCGGGCTGAGGCCAGGGATGAATTTCAGGGCGCCGAACCACAGGAACACCACGCCCAATGCGACGCGCAACACGAACACGCTGTAGCGCGCCATCCAGTGCGTGATCGCTGCATCCAGCCGGTCAAAATTGCGTTGAAAGCTGCTCAATCGGCTTTGCATATACTCACTCCGCATGTGTTGCACAGGTTTGTGACCCCATCCGCTGGGGCGCCAAACGGGGCTGATTATGGCACTGTTTGGCCTTCACCGGTATGCAACTTGCTGATCCGGCCTCGACGCACAATGCGCTGGTGAACGGCATGGCCGGCTAGGTGGAACAAAGCGCCCATCAGGCTGACGACTCGAGCAGCAACGCCAAAACCATGACCTGCGACAGCGGCCTGGTGCTCATTTGGGTGGAATGGACGCCCGCACCCGACGGCAACTGCCCGACTGATTAACCTGTTTCGGCCTGTGAGCTG
>JANWVJ010000180.1 GCA_025056895.1 Thermoflexales bacterium | reverse complement strand
ATCGGGGCAACGATTGGGCTGGGTTTGGGTGTCTTGTTGGGGCGCGGCGCAGTTGGTTTGGTCACCCAAACGATCAATGATCTGTATTACGTTGTCAATGTGCGCTCTGTCGTGATCGATCCGTTCACACTTGCAAAAGGATTTGCGCTGGGGGTGGGGGCGGCGTTGCTAGCAGGGTTGGCCCCAGCTTACGAAGCAACCAGTATTGAACCGGTGGGTGTGTTGAAGCGCTCGAATATCGAGCAGCGCACCCGACGTGTGTTGCCCTTTGTCGCAGCCGGCGGCTTGTTGCTCGCTGCACTCGGAGCGGCCATGTTATTGCTCACCAACTTATTGGTAATCAATCTGGCGGGTGTCTTCGGCGTCGTGATTGGTATCGCACTGGTTTCGCCCATGCTGACTGTTGCGCTGATGCGCGTCCTGCCGCCTCCACTCGGTCGTCTGTTCGGTGTGATCGGCAAAATGGCCCCGCGCGCCGTTGCCAATGCGATCTCACGCACGGCAATCGCGATTGCTTCGTTGATGATCGCTGTCTCGGTCATCATCGGCTTGCAGAGCATGATCGGCAGTTTTCGCGCTACGGTTGAAACTTGGCTGGACGCCTCGTTGATTGCCGATGTCTATGTATCGCCGCCGGCTACCGGTAGTGGAGCGTTCAACACTGGCGGCAGCATCGACCCCACTCTGGCCGATGAATTCGCCGCCCTGCCTGAAACTGCCGAAGTGGTTACCCTGCGCCGTGTGCCCGGCGAGTTTGTGGTGGGCGAACTGTCTGATGGGATGGAACAGCCAGCCTGGCGGCCGGCCTCGATCTTGGCGATCGATTCTTCCCTCGAACGCCAGGCGGCTGTCTTTGTTTGGGCGGCGCGCGATCCCGCTCGCTTGTGGTCGGAGATGCAAGGCCGAGACGAGGTGCAGGTATCTGAGCCACTTGCCAACCGGCATGGCATCACACCGGACGGCCCAAACAACCTGATCACCGTGCGCACTGACGAAGGCCCACGCACATTCCGCGTGGTAGGCGTGTATTACGACTATGGCTCCGACCAAGGCGTGATTCTGATGCGCCGTGACTTGTACAATCGCTACTGGCGCGACGGCGGCATATCCTCTCTGGCGCTGCACCTGACACCAGAGGTGCAGCCACGCACTGCCGACTACGTGCGGGAGTTGCGCACACGATTTGCTGGGCGTGATTTGGTCATCTCGGCCAATCGCGAGCTGCGCGCTAATGCGCTAGACGTGTTCGATCGGACGTTTGCCATCACCGGCGCGCTTAATCTGCTGGCCACGTTGGTGGCCTTCATCGGTGTGCTCAGTGCGCTGATGGCATTGCAGATCGAACGGACACGCGAGCTGGGGGTACTGCGCGCCAATGGGATGACCCTGCGTCAACTGTGGCGTATGACGCTGTTGGAAACAGGCTTGATGGGCGGCACAGCCGGATTACTCTCTTTTCCGACCGGCTTTGCGCTGGCGTTGATTCTGGTCTACATCATCAACCTGCGCTCGTTCGGCTGGACGATTCGGCTGGAGTTGGACTGGATAACCTTTGCGCAGGCAATGGCTATAGCAGTGTCATCTGCTCTGTTAGCGGCGGTATATCCAATGCTGCGTTTGCGTGCCCTGCAAATCGCTGTCGCTGTGCGCCAAGAGTAAGTCGGAGCGTGTTAGCCTTTTGAATTGATCAAATAGCACGTGCGTCACGATGCTGCGCATTCAAAACAACCGTCCTGCGCGTAGCCGATCCAACACCAACGCGCGGATTTTGTGATCGCTGCGCGTCAACGCCAGTTGGGACATTTCTTCTCCTGTCGCCCAGCGCAGCGCGAGGTAATGCTCTGCCGGTTGCAACGGTGGGCCGGCAACATCCAGTTGGATTGAAGCAACATAGCGTGTGAGCGTGAAATGGGTGAAGGTGTGTCGCACCGCACCGACGAAGTCGTCGGCTTGCACACGGACGTGCAGGCCGGTTTTCCGGTGCAGTAGCGCAACTAAGGCGGATGCACGACTTGCCTCGTCTGCCGGCTCGTCAGATTCGATCTCCCCGCCGGGAAATTCCCACAACCCGCCGAGCAATCCATCCAACGGGCGTTGTGCGATCAATACCCGCCCTAGGCTATCTCTAACCACGGCTGCCACCGAAATGCGTTGAGGTTTAGCTGCACGTCGCGAACGCGCGGGGTAGGCTTCGGGAGCGCCGGTAGCGAAAGCGCGGCATTCGGCACGCAGCGGGCAGTGCAAGCAGAGCGGGCCGCGCGGCAAGCACACCGTTGCTCCTAGCTCCATCAGTGCTTCGTTGAAGGGGCCGGCTTGACCGTGCGGTAACAGGGTCTCGCTCAACCGCCACAGGCGCTCGACCGCTTCGCGTGAGTGAATGTCTTGCAGGGCATATAGTCGCGCCAACACCCGTTTTACATTCCCGTCTAAGACTGGCGCATCGCGGCCAAAGGCCAAGCTGGCGATTGCGCCGGCGGTATAGCGGCCGATACCGGGTAGCTTGAGCAATTCGTCAACCGTGTCTGGGAGTTGCCCGTTGTAGTCGCGCATCACCACTCGCGCCGCGCGGTGCAAGTTACGCGCGCGCGCATAGTAACCCAGCCCTTCCCATAGCTTCAACACGTCATCGAGCGGCGCGGCAGCCAAATCTTTCAATGTGGGAAAGCGCTCCAACCAGCGCCGAAAGTATGGGATGACGGTCGCCACTTGCGTCTGTTGCAGCATGGCCTCGGACAGCCAGACGTGATAGGGGTTGCGCGGCTCGGCGCGCCACGGCAACTCGCGTTTGTGAGCGGCAAACCACGCCAGCAGTTTGGACTGAACGCGGGTTGGCGCGGGTTGCTCAGGTGTGGATGGTGTGGATGGCAGGGTTGACGCGTTCATTTGTTTTAAGGTATGATTGCCTCCGCGTCAGCGGGCTGCCTTAGCTCAATCGGCAGAGCAATCGCTTCGTAAGTGATAGGTTTCGGGTTCGACTCCCGAAGGCAGCTTGAAACAACCGGCAGCCGCCGGTTTTTTTTAATCCGTCGTGTTCTCACGGTTTTTGGATTGGCACAGCCGATAAGTCCCCCTGGGGGCGCACAAAACGCGCCGAAATCCATGCCGCGCTGTCTTCGTAGCGAATCTGCCACCAGGATTGATCCGCATTTTTGCCGATGATGATCGCCTGTTGTCCTCCTGTCAACTGTCCAAGCAGAGCGTATCTCACGCCTGGGCCGGCGCGGATGTTGACCACATTGCCGGTGGGGACAATGATGTGCGGCGCTGAGGGAGCTTTTCCACCGGCAGGTACGGTGTTCGTTTCGCTCGCTTCGACCGGCGCACCAACCGGCGCCGCGTAATCGGCAAAAATCCATCCCAGTTTGCCTCGATAGCGAATGTGCCACCATGCGCCGTCCAGGCTTTGGCCGAGCACAGGGGCCGTGCTCCCGCCGCTCAAGCGTCCCAGGATTCGATACTCGCGGCCCGGTCCGCTGCGCACGTTCACCACGTTGCCGGCTAGCACGATCACTTCGGTTGGCAGGGGCGCCGGCGACACGGTAACGGTGGGGGTGGGCGGCGCCTCGGGAATGACAATTGGATCGGCTGGAAGATTCGCTGCTGCGGGGTCATCTGGACCAATGGCCTGATTCCCGGCTGCGGCAGCCGAGCGCGCGTAATAGCAAGTGTTGAAATCAGGGCCGACGACGATGCGGTATCGTGGCCCGTCCCTGTTCGGTTCTTGGACGACGTTGCTTTGTTTGAGATTGAATGTGCGCAGCAAGAGCGGTACGGCACTGCCTTTGCTTGACGTATTGTGATCGTAGATCACAGTGTGATCATACAAACGATCCGCAGCCCGCACATCTACGATCCGAAAGCCTAGTTCGGCCAGTCGGTCGGCGGCTGCTGCGCCAAATCCTGGGTCATTAGTGCCGTTCCACACCTCGATGGGGATGCCGTCATTCGGGCGCTGGTTGAGAGCAATCGACAATACCTGTTGTAGATAGCGATGCCGGTCTGCCGGGCTGGGTAGAGCCAGCAATCCTTCCCCAACCACAACGCCGTTTGCGCCGCCCCAATCCAAGAAGCGACTGCGGATGACCGCGTTGTTGAATCGGCCGGCGATCGAGGCAAAGTATAGGATTGTGTCCAACGCCATATCGGTCTGAATGTGCTGACGAAGTTGCTCAAACAGGGCCGGAATCTTGACTGAGAGAACAATTTGTTTAGCTTTGGCAAATAGTGCGCGCACCAGGCGTTGCTCGCGCCGGCCTCGGTCCACGTCGCCGCCCGGAATACCGTAGCGGGCGCGCACGTAGGCCAGCGCCTGCAAGCCATTGAATGTGTACACGCCGGCTTTGGGAATGTTGATCGTCAACGTCGGCACTCTCGTCCCGCGTTTCCATACTTCACCCGTGAACGTGTCCACATAGTCCTGAGTCACGTACTGGCCGCCCATGTAGTACGGATCGCGCGGAAACGTATGTTGGATTGGGCACGTGGCAACAATATCTACGCCGCCTAGCGCATCGACTGCATGCACCACGGCCTCAAAATTGACCATTGCGTAGTAGTCGATTTGGATGCCAAAGTTGTATAGGATGGTTTGTTTGAAGAGATCAGGGCCGCCTTTTGCAAAAGCTGTGTTGATCTTCGAGACGCCAAAGCCTGGAATATAGGCCGGCGTGTCGCGTGGGATCGATAACATGACTACCGATGGCGTATCGGGATTGATGCTGGCGAGGATGATGACATCGGTGTTTGCGAAACTGCGGGTGGGACGCTTGTCCACTCCTAGCAGCGCGATATTGATCGTGCCTTCAGGTAGTTTCACCATCGGCAGCGCAGGTGGAGGTGTTTCTTCTTGTGTGCGGTATGCTAATGGCGCGCCCGCGCTTGCAGTCGTAGCTGTGCAGACGAGTGCCAAAATAACCCCGACCAACGAACAGGGTAAGCGGCGGCTTAAAAGCGCAGCAGTGAGCATGTTCACAGCACCCCCACAATCAAGCGGCAGCTTTTAAGAAGCTTAAACATGGTGCGTCAAGAGTATAGCTTGAATTAAAGATACGGTGATGGGCGGTGTTGCCCGATGCAGAGCAATTGCACGTCGAACCTTCATGCTTCTGCTCAAAGTAGCCACCTTAACTGCACAGATGACAGCCTTGGCTGGTCGGGGAGGTCTTCTATACGACACCCGAGCGGGGTTTGCTGCTTGCGCGGGAAAGACAGTGCGTCTGTCGTGTGTCAGCGATGACCGCGCGTTGAAAGCGACAAGACGGCCTCCAAGACCGACATGCGATTGCTCTGCCATCCAGTCTGTTTGCGAGAAATGATGGATAACAGCGTGCTATCCTGATGTCTGTTATGCGCTGTTTGTCTAAAAGCTCTCGCCGGCTGTTGGCCGCCGCCGGCCTGAGCTTGTGTGCTGCATTCCTGTATTTTCCATTTCTTAGCGCTTCTCTGGACGACTTCGACTCATACAACTTTGCACGCGCGCTGTTTGAGTTTGCTCCGGCTCGATTCCAGCCACATCCACCCGGCTACGTGTGGTATGTCTGGTTGGGCCGGCTCACGCTGGCGATAACCGGCGATCCGCACATCGCGTTGACTACCCTCAGCGCGCTGTGTGGCGCCCTGGTATGTGGCATGCTCTTTCTGAGCACAACCGCGTTGCTTTCTTCGCGTGTTGCCCTGACCACCGTCC